>JACPZD010000024.1 GCA_016195665.1 Gammaproteobacteria bacterium
CCAATTGCTTACTGCATTGCGCAGCTATTTTCCTTTCTATAACCACAGTAGAATGCACTCATCTTTAAATTATGTGTCACCCGCGAAGTATGAAATTCAATTCGCTTAATCAGGTGTCAATTTTATTGGGGGAAGATTCCGCGCCAAATGCGGCGCGCCCCTCAACTCTGCGTTAGGCGTATCCGGCATCGCCTTCAAATGCCGCAACAAAAGAGGTCAACGGATGTATAAAAACAAAGCCATTCTTGCATCAAAATTTTGTCAAATAGCCTGGGTTGTAAAAGATATTGCAGCTGCGGAAAAATTTTTCATTGAGACCATGGGTATTGAGAAGTTTCTTCGCATGGAGAACCTTAGCGCGAAAGATACGGAAGGAACTTATCTGGGTAAGCCGGCTGACTGGGTGTTTAATTTGTACATAGCTTATGCAGGCGAGGTGCAGATTGAATTGATTCAGCCCGTCTCAGGTGCCAGCATGTTCGATCAATCATTGACAATGCATGATGCCGCTGTACAGCATATTGCTTATTGGCTTGATGATTCTGAATACGATGCGGCCGCCCAACACTTGGAGGCATCGGGCTATCCACTAATTCAGAGTTTCAAATTGCCCGTCTTGCGTGTTGGTTATTTCGATACTCGTTCGGCGATTGGGGTCGTTACTGAGCTTGTCGGTTCCAGTGAGGAAGGGCATGAATTCCGACGAAATCTTAAGGCTGGAAACTTTTGAGCGCGCGTTAGGCCGCACAGATCAATCACTCATTTTATCCACTGGGGGTAATAACACCATGAAGGCTCAACCGTTTGTTGTGACACCAAAAGACTACGATCCCGCGTTGAATGTGCTCGGTGTCAAGATAACCGTGCTGGCATCAAACTCAGCGACACAAGCCTATGAGATCACCCTGCAGCAGGGCGACGAGGGAATGGGTCCGCCGCCGCATAGCCACAATTGGGACGAGTCTTTCTATATCCTCAAGGGCAAAGTTGAGTTCACCTGCGCAGGCAAGACCGTAATGTGCATCCCCGGTACGCTCGTGCACGTGCCCGCTAACACAGTGCATGGCTTTCGCTTCGGTGTCGGCGGCGGCGAGATGCTCGAACTCACCGGCCAAGGCGGATTTGCCACGCAGATGTTCACCGCCATCAGCAAGGAAATCCCCCCAGGCCCTCCCGACCTTCCCAAGGTGTTGGAGGTGCTCAAGCAAAACGGAGTGACCGTCGCAGCTTGAGGCCACACCGTCACAACTCGGTTTGAGACCTTCGGGCGTTCAAACCAGCCTAACCCGGCAGTCAAGCGGGACTGCGCAAAAGCGCGCAGCCCCTTACTTTTACGTTGGGCGGCGTGGCAACGCCTTCTTTGTCACAACAGAAAAAAAGGGGAAGCAATATGAACGAGCAACTGAGTCCAGAAAAAATCTTGCAAACAGGGATGTCGTTTTGGGCTTCAAAGACACTCTTGAGTGCTGTCGAAATGGGCGTTTTCACGGAATTGGCGCACGGCCCGGAGTCCTTCGACTCCCTTAGCGGACGCCTTGGTCTGCACTCTCGCTCGGCACGCGACTTTCTTGACACTCTCGTGGCACTCGGATTTCTGACGCGGAATGCTGATGTTTACGCAAACACACCTGAGACCGCCCTCTTCCTTGATCGAAAAAAACCATCATACGTGGGCGGCATTCTCGAGATGGCCAATTTTCGCCTCTATCCATTCTGGGGGCACCTCACCGAGGGACTTCGTACCGGAATGCCGCAAAACGAACTAAAGTTTGGTGGCGCGGGTTTGTTCGAGACGCTCTACGCCGATCCCGCGCGCCTGAAGGAATTTCTCACCGCAATGACCGGTATCAGCCATAGTGCCAATATGACCATCGCCCACGCCTTTCCTTGGAAGGATTATCAGACGTTCGTTGATGTCGGTACCGCGCAAGGTGATCTTGCAGTGCAAATCGCGTTGGCCAATCCGCATTTACAAGGTATTGGGTTTGACTTGCCGGAAGTGGCGCCGATTTTCGAGGAATACGCCGCGACGGCTGATGTCACTGATAGACTTAGATTTCAGCATGGCGACTTTTTCAAACAAGGTATTCCAAAAGCCGATGTCGTGCTGATGGGGCATATCCTGCACGACTGGGATCTTCCCACGAAAAAAATGCTCATCAAAAAAGCTTTTGACGCTGTGCCCGTTGGCGGCGCACTCGTCGTCTACGAGGCAATCATTGACGATGAGCGGTCGAAAAATGCATTTGGCTTGATGATGAGCTTGAACATGCTCATCGAAACGCCGGGAGGCTTCGACTATACCGGGCGTGACTGTTCAGGCTGGATGAAAGAAGCAGGATTTTCCACGACGCGAGTGGAACACCTTGTCGGGCCGGACTCAATGGTGATCGGAGTCAAGTAAAGCGGTTGATCTTGCAAAGCCGCCCAACATGGCGTTCGAGAGGGACGCGTCAAAAGCGGCGCGCCCCTCAACTTTACGTTGGGCATCCCAGACCCAGTACATTTGTGATCGCCACTCGCCGTGATAAACTGTGAACTGTCAGCATCTACCGCAGCAAAACAAGGTGGCACTTTGAAAGCAAAGGTTTATGTAGAAACTTCGGTTATTAGTTACCTTACGGCACGTCCGAATAACGACATCCGTGCGGTGGCTAATCAGAACGTCACCCTTGAGTGGTGGGAGACGCAGCGACCTAAATTTGATCTTCTCATATCGGAGTTTGTAATTGCCGAGGCCAGTCTCGGGCATCCAGAGGCAGCGCAACGTCGCCTTGCTGCAATCGCCGACATTCTGGAGCTGCAAGCTACAGAGGAGGTTCGGGCGCTCGGTCAGGAACTCATCCGCCGCAACGCTCTTCCCGCTAGGGCCGAAATTGATGCTTACCATGTGGCTATTGCTGCCGTAAATGGCATCGAATATTTACTTACTTGGAATTGCACCCATATAGCCAATGCGCATACTCGGCCAAAAATTGAGTCGACCTGCCGGGCACTTGGCTACGAGCCACCCATCATCTGCACACCGCAAGAACTTACGGAGGAATAGGCCATGTGGCAAGACCCTGTCGTCACTGAGACACGATTGCTGAGAGAGCAATATGCCAATCAATTCGGTCACAACGCTGACGCAATATTTCAAGACATTCTGCGTAGGCAAACCGCATCCGGCAGAAAGCTGGTCTCATTCCAGGCGCGCAAGCCCGTTTCCGTACCAGTTGCTGCCCAACATGGCGCTCAACCGGACGCTGCGCGATGAGGCCGCGCAGCGCCGGTTAGCTCTACGTTGGGCTTCCGTCAAGACAGGGTATCGGCACAGAATGCCTGACAAGTGCAAAACAACTCATCTGCAAAGGAGAAAGAGATGTATTCGCGAACTCGTCACCGAAGTCTCCTCATAATTTGTTTGATCGCGGCTACACTAGGCGTCGCCGTAGCGTGCACAAAGCAGGAGCCGCCGCGTACCCCCGAAGCCGCTCCCGTCGAGCGAGGGCTCTATCTCGTGAATGTAGGAGGATGCGGCGATTGTCACACGCCGAAACTGTTCACGGAGGCCGGCCCGGAACCTGACAAAAGCCGTCTTCTGTCGGGCCATCCGGCGGATGCCAAATTGCCCCCGGTCCCGCCAGGCGTCATCGGGCCCGACAAGTGGGGCGCGATCGCGAACAACGATCTTACCGCCTGGGCCGGACCGTGGGGGATAAGTTTTACGGCGAATCTCACCCCGGACGTTACCGGATTGGGAAGCTGGTCGCCGGAGACCTTCATTCAGGCCATCCGTACCGGTAAACATGCTGGCGTCGGGCGCGACATCCTGCCGCCCATGCCATGGATGGATTACGCGCTGATGACTGACGAAGATCTGCGGGCCGTGTTCGCGTATCTCAAGTCACTACCTCCGATCTCGAATGTGGTCCCGGCTCCCGTTCCGCCGGCCGCCGGCCCGGCTCCCGGCAAATGAGCCGCCCAACAAGGCGCTCCAGGGGACGCGCCTAAAGCGGCGCGCCCCTGAGCTCTGCGTTAGGGCTCTAAACATGCCCGAAATCATCGGAATCGACCACATCTATATAACTGTCTCGAGCATGGAAAGGTCCGAGAAATTTTATGATACAGTGATGGGAATCCTCAGCTTCCAAAAGAACCAATTTCAAATCGACGGTGAGAAACACATTCAATACTACAACCGCCACTTCGGGTATGTGCTTCGGTCGGCTCGGTCCATGAACGCGCATGACCCCTATGCCCCGGGGCTTCATCATTTCTGTCTGAGGGTTGAGAACGAAGAAGAAGTGAAAGAAGCGGCAAGAAGACTCAAGGAGCAAAATATTTCCATAAGTAGGCCCAAGCTGTATTCTGAGTATGCGCCGGACTACTTTGCGGTTTTTTTAACAGACCCGGACGGGTTGCGGCTGGAAATCACAAACTATCGTCAGGAGCGGCGGCAACGTCATGACAACTGGAAAAACCGCGAGCCCTAACAACCGGTTCCACGCGACCGGCTGCGCCGGCGCGTGAACCGGGCCGTTAGGCAGCGCAGCAAATCATCCACAAACTTACAGGAGAATAATCATGACTGGGTATTCGGACACTATCGCCAATTTGTACGCGGCGTTCGGACTCGGTGACGTCCCCACCGTGCTTGCTGCTTTCGCGCCGAACATCAGCTGGACCGAAGCGGAGGGTTTCCCTTACGGCGGCACATATGTGGGTCCTGACGCCGTGCTGCAAAATGTCTTCGCAAAGCTTGGCTCCGAGTGGAACGGCTTCGCCGCTGTGCCGCATGAGCTTATTGCCAGCGCTGATACCGTAGTCGCGCTTGGCGAATACAGTGGAACGTACAAGGCCACAGGCAAAAGCTTCAAAGCTCCGTTCGCTCACGTCTGGAAGTTTGGTGCAGGTCAAATCATTTCTTTCAGGCAGCACACCGACGCAGCGGTTGTCCAGCGAGCGCTCCAATCAGGCCCTGCCTAACATGGCGTTCGAGAGGGGCGCGCCAAAAAGCGGCGCGCCCCTCAACTTTACGTTAGGCGTATGCGGCACCGCCTTCAAATGCCGCAACAAAAGGAGATCATCACATGAAAATGTTACTTACAGTCGAATTCCCACTTGAGCCTTTCAATTCCCTCGTCAGAAGCGGAAAGGCGGGTGAGATCATTGGGCGTATCCTCGAAACAATCAAGCCGGAGACGGCCTACTTCACTGAGCAAGACGGAAAACGCGGCGGAATCTTCATCATTAACGTACAAACTCCGTCGGATATCCCCTTCTTTGCAGAACCCTTCTTTCTCAACTTCGAGGCCAGTTGTAAATTTCGCGTTCTGATGAGCCCGGAGGATTTGCAAAAGGCTGGCCTGGAGGAGCTCGGCAAGAAGTGGGCATAAGGTCTGCCTAACACTGCGGTCAATCGGGACGCGCCAAAAGCGGCGCGCCCCTTACCTTGAGCGTTGGGCGTCAACAATTTGAGGCATCAATGAGTATCACACGAATCAATGAATTCCATGCGAAGGATGGTAGGGCCGATGACCTCCGAAAATTCCTTACCTCAGTTATCCCGGCAATCGAGTCTTCGGCAGGTTGTCAGTCTTGTCAGTTACTGCAATCTTTGGACGATCCGACCCGGCTCGTAGTTGTCGAAACCTGGGAGAGCGTCGAAGCGCATCAGACGGCTGTCAAGAGTATCCCCCCGAATAACTTCGCGGAGATCATGAAGATGCTGGCTGAAACTCCCAAGAGCGCTTACTTCAGGAGTTGCGATGGGAAGTAAATCTCAAAACAAACCCAATACCCTGTCGAATAAACTCTTTGAGCGACAACGGGACTGGGCCACATGGTTAAAGAATAACTACAACACGTCGCCAGGCGTGTGGTTACAACTGGCTAAAAAAGACGTTGGTGTTCAGTCGGTTTCATACGATGAAGCCATCGAAGTGGCGCTCTGCTTCGGATGGATAGACGGACAAAAGAAGGCACACAGCGAACAGTACTGGCTGCAAAAATTCACGCCGCGCTCGGACAAGAGCGTTTGGTCAAAAATCAATAAAGCAAAGGCACTTGCCCTCATCAAAGCTGGAAAAATGAAACCGCCCGGTCTCAAAGAAATAGAACACGCCAAGCACGATGGGCGCTGGAATGCGGCATATGACTCAGCCAGTAAATCAGTCGTGCCAAGTGATTTTCAATCGGCACTCGATGGCAATACGCGGGCAAAAAACTTCTTTGGAACGCTTGATAGTCGGAATAGATATGCCGTTCTGTTCAGGATTCAAACAGCCAAAAACACCGAAACACGTGCCAAGAAAATTTCACAATTCGTGCAAATGCTGGAAAGGCATGAGAAGGTCCATCCGTGACCAATCCGGGTGTTTCTGACGCAAAGACGCCCAACCCGGCGTTCGAGCGGGACGCGCCAAAAGCGGCGCGCCCCTCAACTTTACGTTAGGTACGCTTGGAGAATTCGACATGCCGCTCAAAGCCTTAACGCAAGGCCTTACGCTTCTCGGTGGCATCTTGACGCTCGGGATTGCGATCTATGCGGCCCAAGGCGCGGAATCAAGAACACTGCAGTTCCTCATCCTGGTCATCCTTTGGGCTTGTTCCCCGTATGCGGCGTTATTTGTCCTCGCTCGCCGGGTGGCCGCAAGCGGGCCATGGCTCATCGTCTTGCCCATTTGTGCCTTGGCCACGATGCTGTTCGGGCTGTATTTCTTTTGGCAGGGCTTCTTCGTACAACCTGACCCTCAAAGCGGCTTACTGTTTATCTTTCTGCCCTTTTACCAGTTGGCCTTTGTCGGGGTCGTATTCGTTATCGGGGCGCTCACCAAGGCTTGGTCTGGCCGTGCTCGTGAGCGCACCTAACAATCCATTCAAGCCGACGCCGCTTCGCGGCTCGGCTTAATTCAGGGGTTAGGCCTCGGGTGAGAGACCATCCATTGAACAATTCTCGTGTTGCTTTACATCGTGCCTTGCGCGAGCAGCGCGGTCGGCTTCGCTCACCGCTTTCAGAGCATTGTCCAGCAATCATCGCGATGCGCGCAGCAACCGGCCGCCTTCGGCCGCCTCGCGCTTCGTGGCATCGTCCTTTCACCGCGCGGTCTACAGCACCGCTGATGCTTTTCCGAACAATCCAGTTCGGAGACAGTCACGTTCGTTTGAGCGCTGTGCGAGTGCGTCGCTTCTCGCGGTCATGTGCGCTGCTTCCTTCGTGGTCGGCATCGCTTTCCGTTGCAGTACGGTTTGCTTGCGCTCGTGCCGCTCGCAAACTCTCTGCCGTGTGCGGTCAGCCTTACTTCGCGCTGGTGCGGACAGGCCGCCAGCATCGCGCCTTAGCAACCGCTGTGCTGGCCCGCCGCACAGCTCGACGTTAGCGATCAACCGGAGAACACTGTTTTGAGCACGGCGCAGATATATGAATCGGTAATTCGTGTGGCCCAGAGAGAATGCGGTGGCTCGGACCGGGACGTGCCGACGCTAAAGCACCTCGATATTGGCGCCGGGGGAGGGCAACTCATTCAACTCATGAGAGCGCGATTGCCGGTAGAGTCCGTTGCGTGCGACTTTCATATTGAAAGGTTTGGACTCGATGGAGTACCAATGTCCAAAGTCAATCTGAATCGCGAGCCCCTGCCGTATTCAGACACTGCATTCGATCTGGTAACGTGCTCTGAAGTCGTTGAGCACCTGGAGAATTACCGCAGCTTGTTTCGCGAAGCACGTCGGGTGCTGAAACCGGGCGGTCTACTCATCATTTCGACGCCTAATGTTCTCAACGCGTATTCACGCGTTCGGTACTTGGTTAGCGGTTTCGCTAACCTCTTCGGCCCGCTTCCCGTAAAAAACGACAAACTCTATTCCACGGGTGGTCACATAACACCTATTCCGTACTTCTATCTCGCGCATTCTCTTCTCGACGCGGACTTCAGTGACGTAAGACTAAGCATTGACAAGGTTCAGAAGACATCAGTGTTCTGGCTGGTGCCTTTGGCACCGCTCATTGGCGTCGGATGGCTACGTTTCCTGCGTCTTGAAGAGCGGAAGTACCGAACCATCACCCCCGAGAACCGGATTCATGTTCTAAGGCACTGCTCTTGGCCTCTCTTGGTAGGGCGAACTGTTATCGTGTCCGCCCGGAAAATGATTGATCGCTAACAAGGCCATGAACGCGGACCCTCACCAGCGGCGCTTCGCCCCGCTGTCTCGGGCCGGTTATGAAGGATAGGGGTCAAGTTCATTGTATGACTATCTGAACCATGGGCGAGCCGCAGGGTTACTCAGTCCAGCGTCGCCTTGGCGGCCTGGGACTTGAAACGGGTGCTGAGTCCAAGCATGCGCTCGATTGGGCGGCGCGCGCGCGCGGCGATTTCAGGTGTAATCTTAACTTCGGGTTGCAAAGTCTCAAGGCAGGTGAGGATTTTTGGCAGCGTGATGCGCTGCATGTGCGGGCAGAGTACGCAGGGGCGCACGAACTGCACGCCCGGGTTTGCGGCGGCGACGTTGTCGGCCATTGAGCATTCGGTGACCATGACCACCTTATTGGCGTGCGATAGCCCCACGTCTTTGATCATACCCGAGGTGGAGCCGACAAAATCGGCCACGGCGCACACCTCGGGCGGGGCCTCGGGGTGCACCAGCACGCGCACGCCGGGAAATTGTTCACGCAAGCTCTGGATTTGTTGCGGCGTGAAGCGTTCATGCACCATGCAGGTGCCGCGCCAGGCGATGATTTCGATCCGGGTCTGCGCGGCGACGTTCATGGCGAGGTAGTGATCGGGCAGAAAGATCACGCGCTTGGATTTGAACTCGCTCGCCGCGGCCTCCACGATCTCCAAGGCGTTGGCCGAGGTGCAGCAGATGTCCGACTCGGCCTTGACCTCGGCGGAGGTGTTCACGTAGGTGACCACCGGCGCGCCGGGGTAACGCTCTTTGAGCAGGCGCACATCGGCGGCGGTGATGCTCTCCGCCAATGAACAGCCTGCGTTGACGTCCGGAATCAGCACGGTGCGGTCGGGGGCAAGCACCTTGACCGTCTCGGCCATGAAGTGCACGCCGCACATGACGATGATCGGCGCCTCGTCCTTGTCCAGGGCCGCCGCGCGGCGCGCCAGCTCCAGCGAGTCGCCGGTGAAATCGGCAACACCGTAAAAGATCTCGGGCGATTGATAATTGTGCGCGAGAATGATCGCGCGCCGCTCGCGCTTGAGCCGGTTAATTTTATGCACCAGCGGCGCCTTGAGCAGCCACTCCACGTCGGGCACCAGGTCGTGGAGTTTTTCCCAGACCGGTTGCGTCGCCTCGGCCACCTCGTCGGTGAAATTCTCGTCACGATAAGTGAGCAGCGGCGCTCCCGCGTGCGTCGCCTCGGTCGCACGGGTACGCTTGCCGGAGACGCGCTCGTCCAGGTAGTACGGGTCGGATTTAATCGGTATCGTCGCCATGAAATTCCGGGAGGTCTTCAGCGCCGCCCCATTAACGGCATAACCGACAGGTGACGGTGCTTGCCGTAGCGGATAATTTTATCATCTTGTGTAACCAGTGTGGCCCCGAGACTGCGAGCCGTAGCTACCAGCATCCTGTCCACTGGGTCACCGTGGAATTGCCCGGGTAACCGGCTGCTCTCAACTGCTGCCTCGACGGTTAACGGCGCAAGCTCTACTCCCGGCGCGCCGAGGGCAGCGTTAATCCAATCCAGGCAGGGTTTGGTAAACTGCAAACGCCCTTTCATCTCCAGCATGCTAACTTCCCACACGGACAAGATGGACACACGTAGCATGCCCTCCCGGCCCGCGTGGTTCAGGGCGCTACGACATGCCGGCGAAAATTTTTTTTCATCGCCATTGATGAGCCATATCCAGGCGTGCGTATCGAGCAATAGCAGAGGACGACGCTTCTCAGTCATCCGCATCCCAAGCCTCGTCCAGCGGCTCGACGATGTCGCCTTTAGTCACGACCGTGCCTCTTAAGAACCCGAACACAGCTATGTCTTGGCGGGCGATCGGTGCGAGCCTGGCGATAGGTTTGCCGTATTTTGTGATAACAAGCTCTTCGCGCTTCTGCGCGACCTCGTCCATAAGCTTCAAACACTGCGCCTTGAACTTGCCCGCGGAAATCTGCATAGAACCTCCTGACTGGATGATATGACCATAGTAATATAACCATAGTCATAAAACAACCGGGCGCCGCTTCCAGACCCGCTTTGTTGGGTTACGGCGTGAAAATCTGCGCCTAACCCAATCTACGTGACTTCCTTTGCGGCCTGTTGCCGTAAACGAATACCCACCTCACGCAATTGCTGTTCGCCGGCCGGCGTGGGCGCGCCGGTGAGCGGGCAGGCCGCGCTCTGGGTCTTGGGGAAGGCGATGACATCGCGGATGGACTGGCTGCCGGTCATGAGCATGACCAGGCGATCCAATCCGAAGGCGATGCCGCCGTGCGGCGGGCAGCCGTATTTCAGCGCCTCCAGCAAAAAGCCGAATTTTTCCTCAGCTTCCTGGTCGCCGATGCCGAGCAGGCGGAACACCGCGCTCTGCATCTCGGGCCGGTGAATGCGGATGGAGCCACCGCCGAGTTCGGTGCCGTTCAGCACGATGTCGTAGGCGCGTGATAAACAGCCACCGGGATCGGCCTCAAACTTTTCTGTGGAGTCTGCCTTGGGCGCGGTGAAGGGGTGATGCAGCGCCTGCCAGCGCTGGCCTTGCTCGTCCCGTTCAAACATCGGGAAGTCGGTGACCCACAGCGGTTGGAAGCCGTGCTCGACGAGACCGCGGTCGTGGCCGAGCTTGACGCGCAAGGCGCCCAGCGCCTCGTTGACGATCTTGGCGCTGTCCGCACCGAAGAAAATCAGGTCGCCGCTCTGCGCCCCGGTGCGCTGGAGGATCTCCGTGACCGCCGCATCGGGCAGGAATTTGAGTATCGGCGACTGCAAACCTTCGCGCCCGAGCGCGGCGTCATTCACCTTGATGTAGGCCAGGCCCTTGGCGCCGTAAATGGTCACGAATTGCGTGTAATCGTCTATTTCCTTGCGTGTAAGCGTCCCGCCGCCCGGCAGACACAGCGCCGCGACGCGGCCGTTGGGATCGTTGGCGGGCGCGGAGAATACCTTGAATTCGACGCCGCGCATCAAGTCACCGACATCGACGATCTCCAATTTAATGCGCAGATCGGGTTTGTCTACCCCGAAACGCCGCAGTGCCTCGGCATGGGTCATGCGCGGGAAGGGGTTGGGGAGCGCGACCTCCAGCGTAGTTGCAAATAGGTCGCGGATCATCTCTTCCATAAGAGCGGTGATTCCGGTCTCATCCATGAAAGAGGTCTCGATATCGAGCTGGGTGAACTCGGGCTGGCGGTCGGCGCGCAGGTCTTCGTCGCGGAAGCAACGGGCAAATTGATAATAGCGTTCCATGCCGGACATCATCAGTAATTGTTTGAACAATTGCGGAGACTGCGGCAGAGCAAAGAAACTGCCCGGGTGGGTGCGCGAGGGCACCAGATAATCGCGCGCCCCTTCCGGCGTGGCCTTGGTCAGGCAGGGGGTTTCGATGTCGAGAAAGCCGTGCCGGTTGAGAAATTCGCGCAGGGTATGGGTGATGCGCGCGCGCAGGCGAAAACGCGCCTGCATCTCATCGCGGCGCAGATCTATATAACGATAGCGCAGCCGTGTTTCTTCATTGACGTTCTCTTCGTCGAGCTGGAAGGGTAGCGGTTGCGCGCTGTTCAATATTTCCAGTTGCTCGCCCAACACCTCGACCTGACCTGTGGCGAGATGCGGATTTTCCGTGCCCTCGGGACGGTGGCGCACCCGGCCTGTGATGCGCAGCACGTACTCGTTGCGGACTCGCTCGGCGACGGAAAACGTTTCGCTGTTGGCGGGGTCAAACACCAATTGCACCAAGCCTTGGCGGTCGCGCAGATCTATGAAGATCACGCCGCCGTGATCGCGCCTGCGGTGCGCCCAGCCGCAGAGGGTTACCTGGCTGCCTTCCAGAGAGGTGTTGAGATGGCCGCAATAATGGCTGCGCATGGTTATCAATTCCTAGAAAATATGAACTTAAAGATTGGGGCTAAGTGTAGGGGGTTTGCTCGAATCCTTGTTGCGCCACGCCGGGACAAACACGCCCATCGAGATAATCATCTTGAGCCCCTCGTCCACGCTCATGTCCAGCTCGATCACATCGCGTTTTGGCACCATCAGAAAAAACCCGGAGGTCGGATTGGGTGTGGTGGGCATGTAGACGTTGATGACCTCGTCAGCCGTTTTCGCCTGCGCCTCGCCCGCCGCAGTGCCGGTCTGGAACGCCACAGTCCACAGACCGCGCCGCGGATATTCGATCAGCAACACCTTGCGAAACGACTGCCCGCCGGGCGCGAACAAGGTCTCCGAGACCTGCTTGGTGCCGGAATAGATCGAGCGCACCAGCGGGATACGGGCCAGCAGCCTTTCCCACACCTCGACCAGGCGGCGCCCGAAAAAATTGGCCGCGACGATGCCGGTCACAAACAGGATGGTGATCGAAAGCACGACGCCGAGCCCCGGAAGGTGGAAGCCGAGCAAGGTGTCGGGGCGGTAGGCCTCGGGGAGCAACAGCAGCGTGTTGTCCATCAGGTCTACGAGCAGCTTGATGACGAGCAGCGTGACGCTGAGCGGCAGCCAGACCAGAAGGCCGGCGATGAGGTAACGGCGGATGGTGGACAGGGGGATCACGGTTTTATATACAACGCCATAACTGTTCGACAACGTTTACCTTCCCCCACACCGGGGAAGGGTATTCAGGCGGCATCGGGGGTCGCCGCCTTGGGTTTGCTTTCCACGGATTTGGTTTCCTTGGGTTTGTTTTCTTTGGTTTCAGCCACTGCCTCTTTACTAGAGGAAGGCTTGGCTTCTGGCTTGGTTTCTGGCTCAGCACCGGAAGCGGGTTTGTCGGTTTCTGCCGGTTTCTTCGCGCCACCCTTGAAGTCAGATTGGTACCAGCCGCTGCCCTTCAATTGAAACGACGTCGCGGAGATCATCTTCTGTAACACAGATTCATCGCACGCCGGGCACTGAACGAGCGGCGCATCGCTGATTTTCTGCAGGGCTTCCAATTGATGGCCGCAGGCCGGGCATTGATACTCATAAATAGGCATGACAATAAGTTACTCGACAAAAAAACACATAAAATTAACCGCGTATTATACCCTTAAAGGGTTAAAATGGCTCAAGATTCGCACCCGATCAAGACCTGCTGACAACCACAAGACTCTCTATGCGTCCCTCAACCTCCTCTTACACCGACGGCCGACGCGGCGACTGGAATACGATTCGCAGTCTGCTCCCTTATCTTTGGGAATTTCGCGGGCGCGCCCTGCTCGCCATGATTCTGCTTGTCCTGGCCAAGGCTGCCAATGTTGGCGTCCCCTTGCTACTCAAGGAAATCGTGGATGCGCTGGACGCCAGCCAGCATGCGCTGCTGACTCTGCCGCTGACGCTGTTACTGGGTTACGGGCTGCTGCGGCTCTCCAGTTCGCTGTTTGGCGAACTACGCGACGCCGTATTCGCCAAGGTCACCCAGCGCGCGATCCGCCGCGTCGCCCTGCGGGTATTCCGTCACCTGCACGCACTGGCCTTGAGGTTCCACCTGGAGCGGCAGACCGGAGGCCTGTCGCGCGATATCGAGCGCGGCACGCGCGGCATCAGCTTTCTGCTGAGCTTCATGCTGTTCAATATTATTCCCACACTCCTGGAAATCGTCATGGTGGCGGCCATTCTGCTCGGCAAATACTCGGTCTGGTATGCCGTCGTCACCTTTATCACGCTCATCGTCTATGTCGTCTTCACACTGGTCATCACCGAGTGGCGCATGGCCTTTGTGCGCGCCAAGAACGAAATAGATTCCAAGGCCAACACGCGGGCGATAGACAGCCTCATCAACTACGAGACGGTGAAATACTTCGGCAATGAGGACTACGAAGCGCGCCGTTATGACGAAAATCTTGCAGTGTGGGAGCGCGTCTCGGTGAAAAATCAGACCTCGCTGGCGGCGCTCAATTTCGGCCAAAGCGCTATCATTGCGGTGGGCGTGACCTTGCTCATGATCCTGGCGAGCCAGGAAGTCGCAAACGGCCAGCTTACCCTGGGGGATCTGGTGCTCATCAACGCCTTTCTGATTCAGATGTTCATCCCGCTCAATTTCCTGGGGTTTGTCTACCGTGAGATCAAAAACTCGCTCGCCGACATGGAGCGGATGTTCAGCCTGCTCACACAGCACACCGAGGTCAAAGACAGTCCCGACGCCAAGCCGTTGGACGTTGGAACAGGAGAGTTGCGCTTTGAACACGTAAGTTTCGGTTATGACGACAACCGGCAGATTCTCTATGACGTGGACTTTGTCATTCCACCCGGCCGCAAGATCGCGGTGGTCGGCCCCAGCGGGGCGGGCAAGTCCACCCTCGCGAGGCTCTTGTTCCGTTTCTATGATGTGACCGGGGGGCGCATCACCATCAACGGCCAGGACATTCGTACAGTGACCCAACAGAGCCTGCGCGCCGCCATCGGCATCGTTCCGCAGGATACGGTGCTGTTCAACGACAGCATTTATTACAACATCGCCTACGCCTCGCCCGATGCCTCGCGCGAGGAAATCCTACGCGCCGCAAAGCTGGCGCACATTCATGAATTTATCGAATCCCTGCCCAACGGTTATGACACAATGGTCGGCGAGCGCGGCCTCAAACTCTCCGGCGGTGAAAAACAGCGCGTGGCGATTGCCCGCACCATCCTCAAAAATCCCAGGATTCTGATTTTCGACGAGGCGACTTCGGCGCTCGATTCAAAATCCGAACAGGCGATACTCGGCGCGCTCGCCGAGGTCGCCAGCGATCACACCACGCTGGCGATCGCGCATCGCCTGTCCACCATCATTGACGCCGATCAGATCCTGGTGATGGAGCACGGCCGCATCGTCGAACGCGGCACTCACCGCGAGCTCCTTGCCAGGGGCCAGATCTACAGCCACATGTGGGCGCTTCAGGAGTCGGAGGATAGAGGACAGAAGATAGAGGATCAGGGTATTACCGCGCCGCTATCCTTGCTATGATTTCTGACCTTTACTATCTTCCCTCTGTCCTCAGCCCTCAATCTTCTTCCCCCTGAACGACATGCTCCCCCCATCTCTTTCGCCCTCGCGTCTGCTGTTAGTCATCTTCCTGATCGGCTTTCTGTTGAGCTTTGTGCAGATCGGCGTACTGACCATCGCATTCGACAAGCTGGGCTTGTCGCAAGCCTCGGCCTTTCTGCTGTTGTTCGCCTCCCTCATCGGCAGCGCCGTCAATTTGCCGCTGTTCAGCATCAAGGCTGAACCCCTCGATCCTCAATTAGTGCGGGAACCGTTCCGCGAACTGGTGCGTGATAATCTGCGCCGCTTCAAGGGCAAGACCCTGATCGCCGTCAACGTGGGCGGCTGCCTTATCCCGTTGAGTTTTTCGTATTACCTTATGCGGAACACTCCAGTCGGCATCCTGGACGTGCTGCTCGCTACGCTGATCGTTGCCGCCGTGTGCCGCACCCTCAGCAGGCCCGTGCCCGGACTCGGCATCACCCTGCCGGTATTCATCGCGCCCGTCACCGCGGCGGTGACCGCGTTGCTGCTCGACCCCGAGCACAGCGCGCCTTTGGCATACATTTCCGGCACTTTGGGCGTGTTGATCGGCGCCGATCTGCTGCGGCTCGACAGCATTCGCAAGATGGGCTCGCCCATCGCCTCCATAGGCGGCGCGGGCAGCTTCGACGGCATCTTTCTCACCGGTCTCGTCGCGGTGTTGCTCGCGTGAAAACCGTGCTCATCACCGGCTGCTCCAGCGGCATCGGTCTGTGTCTGGCGGAAGGTTTGCGGGTGCGCGGTTATCGTGTGTTCGCCACGGCACGCAAGCCGGAGGATGTCGCGGCTCTAGCGGAGCGCGGGTTGGAGAGTCTGCATTTGGATCTCGATGACTCAACGTCCATTCTCGCGGCCGTCGAAACCATCATCCAACGCAGCGGCGGGCGGCTCGATGCGCTCATCAATAACGCGGCGTACGGCCAGCCTGGCGCGGTCGAAGATTTGCGGCGTGATGTGTTGCGGGCGCAGTTTGAGACCAATCTGTTTGGCTTACTGGAACTAACCAACCAAGTCATTCCATTGATGCGCAAGCGGGGTCACGGACGGATTATCATCATCGGCTCGTTGTTGGGCTACGTCGCCATGCCCTATCGCGGCGCCTACAATGCGTCTAAATACGCCCTGGAAGGGCTTACCGATACCTTGCGTTTAGAGCTCGCTGGCAGCGGGATTTCCGTATCGCTGGTCGAGCCCGGACCGACCAAGAGCAAGTTTCGCATCAACGCGTATACAGCGTACAAAAAAAATATCCATCCCGAACAGAGCGCGCATCGTGAACGCTATGCCGGGCTGGAGCGGCGTCTTACCAAGGCAGGCCCGGCCGCGCCCTTTACCTCCCCGCCCGAAGCAGTGTTACGCAAAGTGATTCACGCCCTGGAGAGCCCGCGCCCACGTATCCGTTACTATATCGGTCTCCCCAGCCATCTATTCGCCCTACTCAAACGCCTGTTGCCGCAACGGCTATTGGATAGTCTGTTGTTGCGCATCTCCCGCAACGAGATGCGAGAATGAAAGAGGGCAACCCGCGTCCCTGCACGGCTGCCCGTACTACGCCGTACTTAACCGGGGTTATGGAAGGACTGCTTTTTCACGTCATTGTGGAGCATTCCCTGCACATCCATATCCTTACCAATGTGCACCGGGTCGTCACTAACCACTGAGGATTGCTTGTACTCCTGCACGCTGAGTTTACCGTCGCCATCCTTGTCGGCTTGAGCAAAGTCCTTATGCAGAGTGTTTATCTTTTGATACTCTTCGGTGCTGAGAAAGCCGTTCTTGTCGGCATCCAGCAGTTGGAACTCCTTTTGAGATGCAGCGGCGAATGCCACCCCGGAAGCGAGTACCCAACTCGCAGCGGTCAGAATTTTTCCTTTCATAATGTACCTCCTGAATGAAGTGGTTAAACAATTCCATGTAGTACTACATTCGATTCATTAGATAACGGCGCATTATGCGAGTTCCATTTGCCTGAATTTTTTCGCTGCGCATGGTTGTAATGAAATTGTGAATGAGGAATCCCTATGACGATTTATGCAATCGGCGATGTGCAAGGTTGTTTCGATGAGTTGCAAATCCTCTTGAAGCAGATCGGCTTCGAGGCGGGGCGCGACAGGTTGTGGTTTACCGGAGACCTGGTCAATCGCGGCCCAAAGTCGTTACAGGTACTGCGCTTTGTCAAAGGTCTGGCGGGTGACGCCGTGACGGTATTAGGTAACCACGATCTGCATCTGCTCGCGGTGGCGGAGGGTAGTGATCGCTACCGCTACAACGATACCTTTGATGACGTGCTGAATGCGCCGGATGGCGATGAGCTGTTGGATTGGCTGCGGCACCGGCCGTTGCTGCATCATGATGCCAAGCTGGGTTATACCCTGGTACACGCCGGCCTGCCCCCGCAGTGGGATTTGGCGCAGGCCGAGGCATGCGCCGCAGAGGTGGAGGCGGTGCTGAGGGGACGGCGCTATGGCGAGTATTTTGAGCATATGTACGGAAATCAACCCGAACTCTGGTCGGACGATCTCACGGGTTGGGAGCGGCTGCGTTTCATCACCAATTGCTTTACGCGCCTGCGTTATTGCGATAAGGATGGGCGGCTTGCTCTGGAAGACAAAGGCGTGCCGGGCAGCCAGACCGATGGCTATCTGCCCTGGTTCGCGGCGCCGGGGCGGCGCAGCGCCGGCCTAAATATCATTTTCGGCCACTGGTCCACGCTCGGTGAACGAGCCGATGCAGGTGCTTATCCACTCGACACCGGTTGCGTGTGGGGCGGGAGTTTGACCGCGCTGAGATTGGATGGAGAACCGCGCTGGTACCGCATACCTTGCCCGCAATTTTCCGAGCCCGATTGAAGGAGGCCTTAAAAATGCGTCTTTTGTCTTTATGCTGCGTTGAAATTCTGCTCTAAATGCTCATGTACTGGCGTGTACACTCCGCTTTCTCGCAGAATTCCGCCTTGCCTAAAGCCAAAATCCACTATTTTTAGAGGTGTCCTGAATGCTTTACCAGCCGGCCTTCACCCGGTAGATCTTGTTGTCCTTGATCGCAAGATAGCTCATCAGGGTGGCGGAATTAAAGCGGATCTCCGGCAAGATGAGGTCATAGGATTTCCCTTCCTGGCGGTCGAAAACCACGAAGTGTTTGTTGTCGCGCATGGCGCGGTAGGCGATATGCTTGCCGTCGGGGCTGAACAGCGGATTGCCACGCCCAATGCCCTCGTATTTGGTATGTTCTTCGCCGTTCATGACGACAAACAGCTGCTCGCCGATGCTGGCGCGATAGGCCACCTGCTTGCTGTCCGGGCTGAAAAAGGGCGAGTAGGCGCCGAGGTCATCGTAACGCTCTTGTTCCTTGTCATCCACGACCAGGAATTGCTTGCCGTCGAGCTCGGCGACATAAGCGACATGTTGGCCGTCGGGACTGAATACCGGGTCGAAGGACTTGATGCGCGTATACAGCTTGCCCTCGCGTCCATCCACCACGACGAATTCCCTACCGTCGGACAATTCCTTATTGGCGAACTTTGAGCGGGCGGTGAAGGCGATATGCAGGCCGTCGCGGCTGAATTGCGGCGTCGCGCTGATAATGTCGTCGTAGCGCTTGCCTTCTACGCCGTTGATAACCAGGAATTGCCGGCCATCGCTCTCCGCCACATAAGCAAGCCGTTGGCTATCGGGACTGAACACCGGGACAATCGAGCCTATGCCGTGATACGCCCGCTGCGGCGTGCCGTCCAACACCGCGAACTCATTACCGTCGCCATACGCCCGGTGGGCGTAATGTTGGCTGTCGGGACTGAACACCAGGGTTCCGGCGCCGACCATTTCATACGCATCGCCCTTGACGCCATCCACGACCACATGTTGTTTGCTCCCCTCGCGCACCATGTAGGCGATACGCTTGCCGTCGGGGCTGAACACTAGCGCGTGTTCGCGTTCGCCAAGACTGTCGAATGGCGGGCCCTCCTTGCCGTTGATAACCACCACCGCCTTATCGCCACGCTTTGCCTTGTAGGCAAGTTTCGTGCTGTCGGGGCTGAACACCGGCCCCGCGAGGCCGTCATAGCCCTTCCTCTCCACGCCGTCTTGGACAAGATGCCATTGATTCTTGCTACGTGCGAGATAAGCGACATGCTTGCTGTCCGGGCTGAAAAACGGGGTATGCGCACCGATGGCGTCGTAGATCTTCCCGCGCTTGCCGTCCACCACTACCGCCTGCTGATGTTTCTTGCCCACCTGTATGACATAGGCGTAACGACGGCCGTCCGGACTTTCCTTGAACGAGTCCGCGATCCAGTTACGCACATCCACCTGTCCCATCATCTCTTCGGAAAGTTTGGTTTCATTGGCCAGCGCGCTCGGCGCAGCGATGAGGCCAGCCAAAATGAGGGGTATTACAAATCGTTTCAACATTTGCTTTCCTGCCACATGAAATAATAATGATACATAACTACGGGCTCTTATCCTCGCCTCCTGATATATCAGGAGGCGAGGAATGGTCCGCTACATGGCTGGTTTGTGCGTCTCAGCCGAACAAGTATTGATGCCGAGCAGCGCCCACATAGGACACCAGCTTACCGCTGCCGTGGCCAGCAGGATCAGGCCGATCAGGCCCACGTATTTGACATTCCCTTCCAAAATAAATAACAGGGATAACAGGGCCAGCCCGGCGATGATGCGGATGACCCGTTCGGTATTTCCCATATTCGCCTTCATAAGCCACCTCCTTTGGCGGTCCGAGTTCAAAACGCCCCGCTAGGGCGGGACCGCACCACCCCAACGGGTGAATAAAGTGAGTGTTTAGAATAGTCTTATGCAGCGCCTTTGCCAAGCGCGGCCTGGTGATCGGGTTTGACCTTATCCAGGACCACAAAGCTATAGGGGTAAGGATTATAATCATCGGCGGGATGGTCCTGCCGCTCCGTCTCCCGCCACTCTGCTTTGTCGAGCGCCGGAAAGTGGGTATCGCCGGCAAAATCCGCATGGATTTCAGTCAAATAAATCCGATCGGCGCGGCCCAGAATCTGCTTGAAAAGCTCCGCCCCGCCTATCACCATGACCTCTTCAGCACCCTCGGCGGCCTGCAGGGCGGCGTCAACGGAGCTGACGGTCACGCAGCCATCGGCGCGGTAATCCGGGTCGCGCGTGACGATGATGCTGGTGCGGCCGGGCAGCGGCCGGCCGATGGAGTCGAAGGTCTTGCGGCCCATGATGATGGGCTTGCCAAGGGTAATGCGCTTGAAATACTTCAAGTCCGCAGGCAGGTGCCACGGCATGGCGTTGTCTTTGCCGATGACGCGATTGTTACCCAAGGCCGCGATGAGTGAAATTCTCATAGTCGTTTTATATTTTTTTACTGCAGAGAACGCAGAGAAAATGTGAGTTACTCATAAGTCAGTAATTAAGACTACACTTCATGCTACGTCTCCGCCCCCCTATTGAGGGGGCGGGACAGGGTGGGGGTAGAGTAAACAGGGTTTTTACTCAGGAGTCACATTATAACGTTGTAGCCTTATTTTCTGACTCCTGAGTAAGGTATGTACTATACATCCTCGTATCCTCCGCGGTGCATTTTCAATCAATCTGGCGTCTTCGATCTGATACTATCATTCTCTATTTAGGGCGCCTCTAAAAATAATGGATTTTGTCTTCAGGTAAGGCGGAGTTCTGCGAGAAAGCCGAGTGTACACGCAGTCTGCCGCTTCGCGGCCCCGCATTTCGACGTACAGGGACGTACTAGTGTCGCGGGAGGCAGGACGCCGGGAGCGGCCGAGAAGAATTCCAACGCCGCATAAAGACAAAAGACGCATTTTTAGAGGCGCCCTTTAGAAAATGAAACCCCGTATTCCCCGCCCATAAGGGAGAGCCCTATGACCACACCGACACTCTACTATGCCACCAACCGCAATCATCTAGGGCAGGATCGCTGGAAACCGGAAGGCTATGGAAGCAAGTTCAGTCAGGACGGCGTCGAGAACCTGCGCTTCGGCAGGCTGACGCTGGAGGCGGATCAAACGAGCATTGAGAAACATTTGAATAAAAACATGCAGGTGTGCGGCAAGGGCGACGGCGAAAGGCTCAGCGGCTACCTGGCCGAGCGCGCCGAATTCGCAAAGATCAAAGCCTATGAAGAAAAGCTAAATCCGAACGTATCAGATGCCCATCAAAAAAACATCAAACTAGGTTCGCAAGCCATGTTTGCTGATCTCAAAGCGGATATGGAAAATAACAGCGATGTGTTGGTCTATATCCATGGTTTCAATGTAAGCTGGCGCGAGGCGGTGGGCGCTGCGCTGGCGCTGCAATTGATGCTTAACCATACCGAGGCCGCCGATCCCGAACAGCATCTTGTGGTGGTGCTGTTTACCTGGCCGTCCGACGGCCTTGCCTTACCCTTTACCTCATATCGGTCAGACCGCTCCGAGGCGCGCGGTTCCGGCAGCGCCTTTGGGCGCGGATTGTTAAAATTACGCGATTATCTCTGCGCCCTGCGCGACCGGTCGCGAGGCGGCGCAGAGCTATGCGGACAGGATATTCACCTCTTGTGCCACTCGATGGGCAACTACTTGCTGCAACATACGATAGAGCGCATTGATCAATACACCCCCGGCGATGCCTTGCCGCGCCTTTTTGAGCAGATCTTTTTGTGCGCCCCCGACGTGGATGACGATGCCCTGGAAAAGCCCGACAAACTGGGCCGGGTGCAGGAATTGGCACGCACTGTCAGCCTCTATCACAACCGCGGCGACACGGCGATGATGGTCTCCGACTACACCAAGGGCAACCCCGAACGCCTGGGCGCCGGCGGCGCCGCCCATCCAACCCTGCTGCACAACAAGATCCAGCAGATTGATTGCACCCCCATCGTCAGCGGCTTGGCAGAGCATAGCTACTACCTCAGCGGTTTCCCCAATGGCGACATCCGTCAATCTATTGATGGTCTGCCGCAGGACGACAGCGGCAGACGCCGCGCGCGCGATGGAAGTTTGGCCAATGTCTGGAGGATGAAGTGATAAACGTTTATGATAAGCTAATCATACACGCGCTCATAACTCTCGCTTAAGTACTATTTGGGTTATTCACCAATAATCTATCAAATTGATATTATGAGAAATTCTCTAAGGATCATGCTTGGCGACTGCGCTGAAGAACTCAAGAATCTTGAAGACAACTCGATTGATCTCATTATTACCTCGCCGCCCTACGCTGACCAGAGAAAGCAGACATACGGCGGGAAGCACCACGATCACTATGTGGAGTGGTTCTTGCCCATTTCTGAGCAACTGCTAAGGGTGCTGAAGCCATCGGGCACTTTCATTCTCAACATCAAAGAGCGGGTCGTCAGCGGTGAACGGCATACGTATGTCTTGGAACTTATCATGGCGATGCGCGAGCAAGGTTGGTTGTGGACGGAGGAGTTCGTCTGGCACAAAAAAAATTGCTACCCGGGCAAGTGGCCAAATCGTTTCAGAGATGCTTGGGAAAGGTTGCTTCAGTTCAACAAAACAAAACGTTTTAAAATGCTGCAAGAAGAAGTGATGGCGCCCATGGGGGATTGGTCAAAAACCCGTCTGAAGAACCTAAGCGACGTTGACAACATTCGTGATGAATCAAAGGTGGGGAGCGGGTTTGGAAAAAAATTGCCAATTGGCTTGCACGCGACATGGCTTACCCTACCAATGTTTTACATCTTGCCACGGAGTGTGGGAATAAAAATCACAGCGCGGCATTCCCCGAAGCACTACCAGAATGGTTCATTAAATTGTTTACTGATATGGATGACTGGGTATTAGACCCCTTTATGGGATCGGGCACTACGATCAAAGTCGCACAAAAAACGTATCGAAACGCGATAGGAATTGATATACACCCTGAATACTGCGAGATGGTACGTCGAGCTTTGGAGCCGAGACAGTATGCACTGCTAGAAGAACATCCAAATTATGCCGCCGATAAAGCTTGAGCATGTCACGGAGTACGTCGAAAAGAATATTGGCGATTTTCATGAAAAACGCCTAAAAAGCCTTAGAGCATATCCATAAATAGCTCCCCTGTGTCTCCCTTGCGATGAAAAGGCTTCACCACGGAGGACGCGGAGGAGAAACAAACCCTTCTTGAAGGTATTCCTCTGCGTCCTCTGCGGTAAATTATTTGTGGATAAGCTCTTAAAGACCTCAAGCTCACCAAGCTGCTGAAACGTAAAAACCCTTATTTGTTCAAAGCTAAAAATGTGCAGTTAGCGCAAGACCTGGTCAAAACCCTGTTGGATGCGCATCTATCCTCTCAGGAGGAAACCATTTTCGGCGACTTTCTGGAGGGGTTGGCAATTTATATCAACACCATCGTCTATACAGGGCGAAAATCCTCAACCGAGGGCATTGATCTTGAATTCGACAAAGATAGTATTCGCTATATTGTTTCCATCAAGTCCGGCCCAAACTGGGGAAACAGCAGTCAAATTAAAAAAATGCGCGAGCACTTCAAAACCGCTGGGCGTATTTTGCGTCAGAGAAATTCAGCTCTACAAGTAGTTGCCGTTAATGGCTGTTGCTATGGCACAGATGCCAGCCCCGACAAAGGTGATTACTTCAAGTACTGCGGACAAAGGTTTTGGGGGTTCGTATCAGGCGAGCCGAACCTGTATCTTGAAATTATTGAACCGCTTGGGCATAAAGCCAAAGAGAAGAACGAGGAATTTATCAAAAAGTATTCGCAGATAGTCAATCAGTTTACTTTCGAATTTTCAAAAAGCTTTTGCCAGGACGGGTATATAAGTTGGGATGCGTTGGTTCGTTTTAATTCTGATGGGAAATCAGATAAACGATAGGTCGAATTACACTGCCACCGATGCCTTGATGGCCGGATGCGCTTGATAATTCAGAATCTCGAAATCATCAAACTGGTAAGCAAGGATTGAAGCGGGTTTGCGTTTGATGTTGAGCGTAGGCAACGGGTAAAGTGTGCGGGTAAGTTGTAAATCCACCTGTTCGAGATGGTTCAGGTAAATGTGGCAGTCACCGCCGGTCCAGATGAAATCGCCTACTCCCAAACCACACTGCTGAGCAACCATGTGAGTGAGTAGTGCATATTCCGCGATGTTGAAGGGCACGCCGAGGAAGGCGTCGCAGGAGCGCTGGGTGAGTTGGCAGGATAATTTTTTATCCGCCACGTAAAATTGAAAAAAGGCGTGACAAGGGGGGAGCGCCATCTTTTCCAACTCGCCTACGTTCCAGGCGCTTACAATTAATCGCCGCGAGTTGGGGTTGGTCTTGATCTGTTCTATCAGTTCGCCGATCTGGTCTATGCGGCGCCCGTCGGCGCTTTTCCAGGCGCGCCACTGCTCGCCATACACCGGGCCGAGGTCGCCGTTTTCGTCCGCCCATTCATTCCAGATACGCACGCCGTTGTCGTTAAGATATTTAATGTTGGTGTCGCCGCTCAAGAACCACAGCATCTCGTGGATGACGGACTTGAGGTGTAGTTTCTTGGTGGTAACCAGCGGAAAGCCTTCGTTCAAATTAAAACGCATCTGATAACCGAACACGCTTAAGGTGCCGGTGCCGGTGCGGTCGCCCTTGTGTGTACCGTGCTCGCGGATGTGTCGTAGAAATTGCAGATATTGCTTCATAAGCTAAATATTATGGATGGAAGATTTTCGATAAGAAAACCATAGGAGCGTCAAACCGGCCACAATCATCGGGACGGACAGCGCTTGCCCCATCGTGAGCCAGCCGAAGGCGAGATAACCCAACTGGGCATCGGGCATGCGCACGAATTCCACGATAAAACGGAATGCGCCATAGCAAAGTAAAAACAGGCCGGAGACCGCCATCGTAGGGCGCGGTTTGCTGGAGTAGAGCCAAAGGATAACAAACAGCACCAGGCCTTCCAAAAAGGCCTGATAAAGCTGCGAAGGATGGCGCGCGAGAGGTCCGCCGTTGGGGAACACCATCGCCCACGGCACGTCGCTCACCTTGCCCCACAGTTCGCCGTTGATGAAGTTGCCGATGCGCCCCGCGCCAAGACCGATGGGCGCCAGCGGTGCGACAAAATCCGTGACCTCAAAGAAGGTCTTGCGGTAACGGCGGCCGAAGAGCCACATGGCGATCAGGACGCCCATCAATCCGCCGTGAAACGACATGCCGCCCTGCCAGACCTTGATGATGTTCAGTGGGGCGTCGAGAAAACCGGGGAGGTCGTAGAACAGCACATAGCCGAGCCTGCCACCCAGCACCGCGCCCAGCGCACTGTAGAAAATTAAATCGCCGATCTGTTCCGGCATCCAATTCGAACCGGGCCGTTGCGCGCGCCAGCGGCCCAACCACCAGGCGGCGGCGAACCCGACGAGGTACATGAGGCCATACCAGTGGATGCTGATTGGGCCGAGATGAAGGGCGACAGGATCAATCTGGGGGTAGCGGAGCATGCCGCAATTATAGACTAGCAGGCAGTCGAATAACAGCCTGTCGGCGATACATGAAAGTCCCCTCCCCGTACGGGGAGGGGTATTTTCGATCAGCTTTTGAGCATACCGCGCAGTATCGCTCGGTACTGTTTGAGGGCGCGCTCCTGGGTGGTGAGCAAACTCTCGAAGCTGCGTTCGATGGCCGCGGTCACGACCTTATCCAGACTCTTGAGATCGGCAGGCGGTTTGGGCGTGTCGTCAAGGCCTTGGTGTTTGCCGCGCATGCCGCTCAAGATCTCGCCGAGGATGAGGTCTTCAATGGGACCCACCTGCGGTAGAAAATCGCCGTCATCGGGAATCTTCTCGAGCTTGAGACGAATATCCAGCGGGATGCGGTCAATAATGAAGCGGTAAATGGTGCATTGCGGAGCATAGCGGCCTAACACGTCGCGCGCCTGGAGGCCGAGATGAATCGGCTTGAGTTCCAGAACTTCCCATATCTTCGGGTGCCACAGGATGCCCCAGCACAAGGCATTCAACATGCAACTCTGCAACTTGGGCGGGGCGAGCCACACCGCGAGATTGAGGTAATAGGCCTCGATATATTTCAGTGCATTGAGTCCTTGCGCCGTTTGAGGGTAGCCCCATAGATTGATGTTGAAGAAGTGATGCCAGGTGGAGTCGGTGACGATGCGGCCCAAGTCCACCCTATGCCCGTCATAGGCGGCGGCGACCGCCACGGTGCGGCCGACGTCGGCATCCGGCGACAGGATGCGCCCCCAGGCGATGAGTTCGGGCTTGGCCTGGAAGCCGTTTTTGCTGGGCCACTCGGCCGCCGGGAAGCTGCCCGGCAGAATCACCTCGCCTTCGTGCTGGTGATCGGGGAAGATTTTTATCGGCCCCCACTGGCTGCAAAACAACGGGTGAGGGTAACGCTTCCACCAACTATAGGACCACGGGAATCCCGCGGGATAGGTTTTCAGCGACAAGGGTTGCGGGGTGTCGTCGGACTGGTCATCGAATTGAAAACCGGGCGTCGGCCCTTCGCGCAGGGTGTTGTTCCAGAAGGGCTGAACGGCGTCGGGCGCCGGCCACTGGCGTATCTTGCCGGCGCGCGGGATCTGTTGGCCGATGGCCTGTCCCAGATTGGCGTGATCGCCGGTCATGAAGATGCCGCCGCCCTGGTTCATGAAATTATTCAGCGCGGTGATTTCGGCGGCGGTCAATACATTGCCGGAACCTACTCCGAAGAACCAGATCTGGTCGTAGTTGGCGCTGATATTCAACTGGTCGAGGCGGCTGTTGGGCTGCGATCTCAGCTTGAAGGTCACGTCAAAATTGACCCAGTACCAGGGATCGGACTTCAGCACCTGCTTGACCTTGCCGAGATCAAAAGCTGGCGTGCTGCCGGGCGTGAAGGGGTTGGGGAGCGGGTCGGTGAGTGTGACGCCGCTGTCGGAATAAAACAGAATGCGCACCTTGCATGGCCTCGGCCGCCACGGCCAGTGTATATAGTCCTCGATTTGCCAACGCGCGCGCAGATCGAGATCGGCGGGGTGCAGTTCGGAAACAAGATTCTTGGAGCGTTTAACCATAAGATCCTCCTCATTTCTTGAGCTTGTTGACTGAAGAGACCTCTGAAAAACTCAGGGCCTTGAAGACCTCTGCCGGGCGGTGATCCCGGCGGGGGGAATTACTACTGCCTTTCCATCCTACACCCAACTATCGGTGCTAGCTACCCTAGATAGACGCGAGTAAAAAAGGCATTGAGGTAGCGGGTTTCGGGGATGGCGGGGTGGACGGGGTGATCGGGGCCTTGCTGGCCCTGTTCGAGGATTTGCAGGTTGCGGTCTACATGACGGCTGGTCTGCAACAGCACGTCTTGCAGAGCGTTGGATTCAAGGTGGTAGGAACAGGAGGCTGAAATCAGAATGCCGTCCTTCGCCAACACTTGCATGGCCATTTGGTTGAGTTGGTGATAAGCCTGCAAGCCCTGCTTGAGGTCTTTTTTGCGTTTGATGAAGGCTGGCGGATCGAGTATCACGACATCGAATTTTTGGCGCTCGGCGCGCAGTGATTTGAGCGCGTCGAAGGCATCGGCCTGTATGCCCGTGACGCGCTCCGTGACGCCATTGAGCGCGGCATTGTGGCGGAGTTGAGCTAGGGCGCTCTGGGAGGAATCCACGCACAGCACCTCGCTCGCTCCCGCCGCTGCGGCCTGCACGCCCCAGCCACCGAGATAGCTGAAAACATCCAACACGCGCCGGTCTTTTACATAGTGCTGCATGCGTGCACGATTCATGCGGTGGTCGTAAAACCAGCCGGTTTTTTGTCCGGTCAATACCGGGACGTCGAACACTACGCCGTTTTCTTCCAGCCTGACCCACTCGGGGGTTTCACCCAGTACCGTTTCAACATACTTTGGCAAGCCTTCCAGAGCGCGACTGGAAGTATCGTTGCGCAGAACGATGGCGCGGGGCTTGATGACTTTTTGCAGAGCGGCGACCACCTCTATTTTGACGCGCTCCATGCCCGCGGTGGTGAGTTGCACGACCAGTACATCGCCGTAGCGGTCCACCACCAGGCCCGGCAGGGCATCGCCCTCGCCGAACACCAGGCGATAATAAGGCTTGTCGAACAACCGTTCGCGCAGTGACAGTGCGATATTGAGGCGGTGCACCAGCAGCGACTGATCGAGCACGTAGTGCGGGTCACGGCTCACCAACCGCGCGCAGATGAGCGAGTGCGGATTGGCATAGCCGGTGCCGAGCACGGCGCCATTACTCGCCTCGATGCTGACAAGCTGGCCGGGTTCGAAACCCGTCAGCGGCGTGTGCGCGACGTCCACCTCGTTACTGAATACCCACAGATGACCGGTGTGCAGGCGGCGCTCTTCTTTCTTTTTCAGACGCAACGGCGCGAGGGTTTTTGGAGTGCTCATTTAAGTGATCTCTGAAAAATATATCGCCAACCGCCAAGACGCCAAGGTCGCCGAGAAAAAAGATTTGAATGGTAAGCAAGAAATCTTGGCGGTCTTGGCGCCTTGGCGGTTCAACATGACTCAGGATTTCCTTAATAACGCGACGGGCGCGGCCAGGTAATCGGCTGATAGCCCGTGCAGTGTCTTGCGTAGAGGGTGCGCAGCACGGCGCCGTCGGGCGCATAGGCGGTCACCGGCGGGAGCAGCACGCAATGGGTGAAGGCGCGCAGTAATTCCGGCGGCGGTTCGGTGGAGGTACTTATGTACGCGCCATTACGCCCCGCCTCGCGTTCGATGCCGGGCCATAGATCGTGTTGATTGTAACGGCGCGTGGCGTTGCCGGTGATGTAAACAGGCATCGGGGTTAGCCAGTAAAAGGCCAGTTCGCCCGCTAGAGTATACGAATCGGTAAGAATAAATTCGATGGGCTTGCCCGCCTCCTCTAGGGCGATCTGCACTGTCGCCACCGGCGCCTGCCAGGCGCGCATTTTACGAAACGGGTCCTGCTGACTTGCCAAGCCAAAGCTATAGGGAAAATGGCCGATCGCGATCATCGTCAGCGACATGAACACCCCGACGTAAACAAACGCCCGCTTCACGCGCGCGAGATTGGGTAGCTGTCCCGCGAACAGAATCAGAAATCCGATATAACCCGGCGCCGCCCAGTTGAGTTGAACCTTGGCGCTGAACGCCTTGATTAAAAAAAATCCTAACAGGAACAGCGACGAATACCACAAGAAGCGTTGCTGCTCGGATGCAGGCTTGCGCCATAACACGCTGGCCGCCGCCAACACCACCAGCGGCGACAAGGTAAAAATTTGAGTCAGTGAAAAATCCAGCAGGCTGTTCAGCGACCATGTGTCATGCGCGACATGACCCAGCTCGTGACGAAACATGACCCAATCGTGCTGAGCGTTCCAGAGGACCACCGGGCTGAACAGGACCAGGGCCAGCAGCGCCGCCAGCCACGGATGGGGGGTCTTGAGTTGCTCGCGGCCGGCGCGGGTGAGCAGCAGCCACCCCCCAACAAAAACAGGCAGCAAGACTATGCTGAGCTTGGTCAGCCCTCCGAGGCCCGCCGCCGCGCCGAACTCATACCACGCAAGTGACCGGCCGCGAAACAGCGCACGCCACGCGGCCCACAGACCCCATGTCCACAGCAGCAACAACAGGATGTCGGTGGTCATCACCGATCCGAGAGTGAAGAACAGCGGCGTGGTGAGCCCCAACAGCAGCACCCACCCGCTCGCCGCGCGGCTGTTCCACACTTGTTGTGCAAAGTAGAACAACAGAGCAAGGAAACCGCTGTAGGCCAACCAGGCGGGGAGGCGGGCTTGCCAGGCGCCGTGGCCGAATAGGGTTTCGGATAATGCAATCAGCCAAGCGACCAGCGGGCCCTTGGAATAATAAGACCAGTCAAGCTGGCGTGACCATTCCCAGTACTGGGCCTCATCGAAGTGCAGCTCCAGACCTGCGCTCTGCATCAGCACGGCCTTGAGGAGCGGCAGGCTGAGTAAAAAAACCGGCAGGGCGAGGATGGCGCCTCTCTTGCCGAGCATCATGCCGAATGCTTCCAGCCCGCCTCGGCTGATTCCTCCGGACTTTCGGGGTTGCGCATGATATATGAGCGGGCCTGGCCCGATTCGAAATAGGTGCGGGCAATCAGTTCGCTTAACACACCGGTGGTGAGAAACTGCACGGCCATCACAATGAGCAATACGCTTATCATCAACAATGGACGAGTGCCGATGTTCTCCCCGAAAAAGATCTTGAGAATGAATAGATAACTCATGCCGATGAAACCGATGACGCCGAACGCGAGTGCTATACCGCCGAAGTAGTGACCGGGGCGCGCGCGGAAGCGGATGAAGAAGTACACTGAAAGTAGGTCCATAATCACGCGGAAGGTGCGCGAGAGACCGTATTTGGAGACGCCGAATTGACGCGGCGAATGAGCGACGACTTCCTCCTTGATGCGCGAGGTTGCCGTGTGCGCGGCCATCCAGGCCGGGATGAAGCGGTGCATCTCGCCGTACAGGCGGACGTTCTTGATGACCTGCGCGCGATATACCTTGAGGCTGCACCCGTAATCGTGCAGGCGCACCTCGGTCATCCGTCCGATCAGCCAATTGGCGATGCGCGAGGGAATGGTGCGCAGCCAGAGGCTGTCTTTGCGGTCTTTGCGCCAGCCGACCAGCAGATCGAGATCTTCGTCCAGCAGGCGCTGCACCATGCGCGGGATGTCGGCCGGGTCGTTTTGCAGGTCGCCGTCCAGCGTGACGATCACGTCGCCGCGCGCCGCATCAATGCCCGCCTGCATGGCAGCGGTCTGACCGAAGTTGCGTTGCAGAGTTATGCTGCGTACATGTCCGCCATATTGGGCGATGCCCTGCCGCATCACTCGTTCCGTGTCGTCTGTGCTGCCGTCACTGACCAGAATCAACTCCCACGGATGGCGATAACCGGCCAGTACCTCGTGCACGCGCGCGAGCAGCGGCGCGACGCTCTCCGCCTCGTTGTACAGAGGCACGACGAGCGAGACGCGGTGCGCGGTCAACTCAAGGGAAGTGTTCATGACGATAGCTGAGAGCGGGCCCGAATGCGGCGCATAAAATCAGAATATTGTACGCCGATGAGGGCGGCAAGGTAAGCCAGCAGGGTTCCGATCACGGCGCCGGTCAACACCTGACTCGGATAGTGCTTGCCGAGATAGACACGGGAGATCGTGACTAATAGAGCGATGCTGAACAGCGTCAGCGCCCATCTGCGCGAACGGGTCATGAAACTCATGAAGGTGGCTACCGCAAAAAAATTGAGCGCGTGGTTGGAAGGGATGCCGTTCAACTGAGATCCGCAGCGCCCGTTGGGCAGCCGCAGCAACTCAGCGATGACATAGCACGGGCGCGGTTGCGCCCAGAGGTGTTTGGCCAGATTGCCAATCGCATCGCCGACGATGACCAGAGCAAGCAACGCCAGCCACAGCCGCACTCCATCCCGACCATACTGTTTTATGCTTAGCGCGAGCATAACGGCCAGCAGCGGAAAGGCGAAGGTGTTGCGGTCGGAAAGCCAGGAAAACAGGACATCATTCCAAGGATGCGCCCAGGACTGGTTGATCCAGACGAGCAGCGCCTCATCCATGTTGGGCAGGTCGTGAAAGCAATAGACTCAACGCACCGCCCAGCAGCGTGGTGGCCAGCAAGAATAAGTGCAGGTTGACAGCGGCCTTGAAGGCGGCCACGGCCGGTGCGCCGAACGGCAGTAAGGCCGCCACCACGCCCGCCTCGTAGGTGCCGGCGCCCGCGAAGGCGTGGATGGGCAGCACGCTGGTCACATCGCCGCCAATCACGCCGAGCCAGGCGGCGGCGAACGGGATCTCGATAAACAATCGCAACACCCAGACAAACACGCCCAGCTTGACGACCCAGTTGATGGCGGTCCACAGCCAGGCGCGCCAGAAGGCGCTGTGGCTGTATGGCAGGCTGGTTAAAATCTTGTGCAGCAGTCTGCGCGGACGGCCGCCCGGATGGGCGTTCATATAGTTGAGTAGCTTTGCATTAGCCAGAAACAGCAGATACGGCACGCTCAGCCATAGCAGGCACGCAGCGCCGGCATACGTCCAGGGCCGAAGAGTAATCCCCAGCGCGAGCAGCACCAGGGTGTGCAAGTCCAGCACCCGAAACCATAGCAGTGCGGGGGTGGAACGCATCAGCGGCACGTCGAAGTAGCGCTTCATGAGTATGGGGAAGGAAACCTCTCCGGTCCGCATCGGGAGCAGATTATTAAAAAAATTATGCAGCAGCATGAGCTTGAGACAGGCCGCGAACGCCCCCCGCATTTCATCGCGGAAATAGTCATACAGACGCATGGCCCTGACCCAGTAAGTAAAAAACGTCAGTATAATAGCCAAGAATAATAGACTATAGGGCAAGGCCCGCCAGGGAGCGAGCAAATTCCGCCAACCGAAATAGAATTCGATCAGCGCCACGAAGGCGATGAAGAGAGCGATGCCTGTGAGATATGATAGCTTCACGAGGTAGTTTGGCGGGCTGGTTGGCGATGAGGGTGCTGACTCAGTGTAGGTGGCGCGAGCGCGCAGCGCAACCCTTTCTCCCATTCTACGAGGAAGATCATCAAGCAAAAACAATTTACCGCAGAGGGCGCGGAGCTGAACCAAGTCTTTTTGAACTTATCTCTCCGCGCCCTCCGCGGTGAATATGGTTTTATCCGAAATGGACTCTAGGGCCCGCGACATGAACAGCCTCACTCGCTCCAACATAGGGCTTTACACCCTGTTCGCCGCCTGTGTGCTGGCCGGTTTTTTTCTCAATATCCATGCGGTGCCGCTGTTCGATCTGGATGAGGGCGCCTTCAGCGAGGCCACCCGCGAGATGTTCGTGCGCGGCGATTTTATTTCCCCCTACCTGAATGGTGAGCCGCGTTACGACAAACCGGTGCTGATCCACTGGCTGCAGGCCGCGAGCGTCTGGAGCTTGGGGCTTAATGAATTGGCGTTGCGGTTACCCTCGGCCTTGGCGGCCGCGTTGTGGAGCTGGCTGATCTTTCTTTTCACAAAGCGGTACACGACCACCGCCACGGCCTTGTATGCCGCCATCATCACGGCCAGCAGCTTGCAGGTCTCGCTCATCGCCAAGGCCGCCATCGCGGACGCCCTATTGAATCTGTTTCTCAGCGGTGCACTGTTTAGTATTTATCTTTTCTATCAGTCACGCGAACTGAGATATGTCTATCTCAGCGCCGCAGCCATGGCCCTGGGCTTTCTCACCAAGGGGCCGGTTGCGGTGGTCATACCACTCGCCGTGAGTCTGTTGTTTTTTTTGAGCAAGGGTGAATTCAGGACTTGGCTCATGGCGCTGTTTAATCTTCGTGCGATGGCGCTGTTCGGCCTGCTGGCCCTGCCCTGGTACGTCGCGCAGTACCTCAGAGAGGGCGACGCCTTTATCCAGGGGTTTTTTTTCAAGCATAATATCGCCCGCTTTGGGGAAACCTTTGAGCAGCATGGCGGCGGGGTTTTTTATTATATCCCGGTCGTCCTCATCGGTCTGTTGCCTTATACCGCACTGCTGTTCAAAACCTTCACCCGTCTCGGCGAAATCGTCAACGATGATCTAAAACGTTACCTTCTGATATGGTTTTTATTCGTCCTGATATTTTTTTCGTTTTCCGGCACCAAGCTGCCTCACTATGCGGTGTACGGCTATCCCGCCGCCATCATCTTGATGGCCATGTACCTGGACACATTGCGCTCCGGATTCATGATCCTTCTGCCGCCGCTGCTCTTGTTTACCGCCTTGCTGTTTCTCCCCGAACTGATTCATGCCTGGCTCGCGGCGGTGCAGGATGTGTTTATTCGAGACACATTGCGCGATGCGGGCGATTACTTTTCATTCCCCTACAGATTATTTTTTTCGCTGGCCATTTTACTCACTGTGTACTTTATGTTTGAAAACCGGTTTAGCAATCCGGGAAAATTGTTGTGCAGCGGGCTCGTTACCGTGACGGGGGTGGCGCTGTTTGTGCTGCCGATAGCGGGGCAGATTTTGCAATCGCCCATCAAGGAGGCGGCGCTCATCGCCAAGCGGGCCGATTATGCGGTGGTCATGTGGGGACTGAACGCGCCGAGCTTTAATGTTTACAGCGAACGGCTGGTGGAGCGGCGCGAACCGCGCCCCGGCGAGATCGCACTGACCAAGTCGAGCTATCTGCCGCGCCTCAAGGGCTACGAGACGCTTTATTACAAAAACGGGATTGCGCTCATCCGTGTGAAGTCACGAATAGACGTATCAAGCCCGGCAGGGCCAGCATCAAACAGCTCAGCGCAATGACGCGCTGCAATACTTGTGTATCCGCATAACTGGTCACCGGCCACAGCAGCAGATACAGCGCCGCCAAGGCGAGCACCGCTGCGATCAGGCGCTGCGTGGCGATCTCCATGCCCCGCGGCCAGCGGCGCGCAAGCTCTATCGCCCACACCGCGCTCATCCAGCCGAGCAGCGCCCCGCCCAGTACGTCGAGCGGCCAATGCACGCCCACCATGATGCGCGATAGCCCGACGGCGGCGGCGATGAGCAACAGGCCCGCCCCTAGCCATCCATTCTTAAAACCGAGTGCGACCACCCCCGCCCAGGCGAAGATAGTAGCCGTGTGGCCGGAGGGAAAGGCCGTGGCCTTGAGGGCGGGGCCGATGAGATGAAAGCTCTCGGGTGACAACACGGCCGGCGGACGTGCAACGCCGAACGCGAGTTTGAGGCCGACCACCAGCACGGTACTGAGTAGACCGGCAATCATGGCTGCCCAGAGGATGTCCGGGCGCCGGCCCGCCAGCGGCAGCAGTAAGATCATGGCAATCCAGCCGTCACCCAGCATCGTCATGGCCGCCCACACAACATCGTCGGCGAACAGGCCCTGTTTATTAATCCACAGAAACAAGGTGCGATTGCTGCCGGTGATAACTATGGCCGCCATCGCGAGAACACCGGCGAGCGGCACCAGCCAGCGCCACGGGTTAGCAGGCCAAGCTGATGGACTCATGCCGGCTTTTCGTCCGCAAACACCAGACGTACTTGAGTCCCCTTGCCGCGGCTGCTGCGCAGATGGATGCGCCAGTTGTAGCGGTCGCAGATGCGCTTGACCAGGGGCAAGCCCATGCCTGCGCCGCCCGGGACGCCGGCGGTATTGCCGCCGCGAAAGTGGGGCTCGAATACATGCGGCAAGTCGGCGGAGGTAATCCCTACGCCCGTGTCTTCAATACTTATGCTGTCGGCGTCCAATTGCACGTTCACCGCGCCGCACCCGCCGGGTGAGCGGATCGTACACCAGATCGGCCACCTGGATGATCGCCGAACCGGGAGTTGCCCCGCGCCGCGTCAGGGCCTGCAGGCGCGCCTCGATTTCCTGCAACGCAAAGGGTTTGACCACATAGTCATCCGCCCCGCTGTTAAATCCGGCGAGCTTTTCCGGCAAGGTGTCGCGGGCCGTCAGCATCAGCACCGGCGTATTCTTGCGTGCTTCTTGACGCAATTTTTGGCACAGGTCTACGCCGTCCATCCCCGGCAACATGAGATCGAGTACAATGGCGTCGTAGTCGTTCACCACCGCCAGGTGCAGGCCGGTGATGCCATCTTCCGCTACGCTGACCATGTGCCCTTTGTCGCTGAAGAAATCCTGCAGGATGGACGTGATGCCCATATCGTCTTCTATAATCAGGATGCGCATAGCCCCCCATCACCTGTAGGGCCGGATTCATTCGGCCAATTCAGTTCATAGTTCACCACACAATCAAAGGTTCCGCAAATATGTCGCACAGCGAATTCACCAACCGCCTGAGCCGAGAAACCAGCCCCTATTTACTGCAACACGCCCACAACCCCGTGGACTGGTACCCGTGGGGCCCGGAGGCGCTGGAGCGGGCCCGACGCGAGGGCAAGCCGATCCTGCTTTCGATCGGCTATTCGGCCTGTCACTGGTGTCACGTCATGGCCCACGAATCGTTCGAAGACCCGGCCACCGCCCAGGTCATGAACGAATTGTTCGTCAACATCAAGGTGGACCGGGAGGAACGCCCCGACCTCGACAAGATCTACCAAACGGCCCACCAACTCCTCACCGGCCAGGGAGGCGGCTGGCCGCTCACCCTGGTGTTGACGCCGGAGGACCAAACGCCATTTTTCGCGGGCACCTACTTCCCCCGCACCCCCCGTTACGGCATGCCCGCCTTTACCGACCTGTTGCGACGCATCGAGGCCTTTTATCGCACGCGCGGAGGTGAGATCAACCGGCAAAACGCGGCCCTGCTCAACGCCCTGCAAAGCGTCAATCCCGCACCTCTCACGGGCGATGTCACCCTCAACGGCGAGCCGCTGGAAATAGCGCGCCGCCAGTTGGAAAGCAGCTTCGACGCCCGCTACGGCGGCTTCGGCGGCGCGCCCAAGTTTCCCCATCCCCCACACATCGAACGGCTGCTGCGCCATTGGTCACACAGCCGTACCGCCTCCAACGCCGATGGTCAGGCATTAGCGATGGCGAGCTTTACCCTGCAAGCGATGGCGAAGGGCGGCATCTACGATCAACTGGGCGGCGGCTTCTGCCGCTACGCGGTGGACGAGCAGTGGATGATCCCGCACTTTGAAAAGATGCTCTACGACAACGGCCTGCTACTCGCGCTGTACGCGCAGGCCTGGGCGGCCACCAATGATCCCCTCTTTAAGCGCATCGCCCTGGAAACCGCGCAATGGGTAATGCGCGAGATGCAATCGCCCGAGGGCGGTTATTACTCCAGCCTGGATGCCGACTCCGAGGGTCATGAAGGCAGGTTCTACGTATGGAGCCGGGAAGAAGAGCGCGCCCTGCTGGATGAGCAGGAGTACAGCGTCTTCGCCCGGCGCTTTGGACTTGACCGGCCTGCGAACTTTGAGAATCGCTGGCATCTGCATGTATTTGCTGATATCGCAGCAGTTTCCCATGAACTGAAGCTGAGCGAGACGGAGGTTATAAAAATTCTCGATGCCGCGCGCGCAAAATTACTCAAGGCGCGCGAACAGCGCGTGCATCCGGGACGAGATGAAAAGATCCTCACCTCCTGGAACGCCCTGATGATTAAGGGCATGGCGGTAGCGGGCCGTCTACTCAACGAACCGGAATTACTCCACTCCGCGGAACGGTCGTTGCACTTCATCAAAACCACACTATGGAGTGACGGCCGGCTGCTCGCCACCTACAAAGACGGCCGCGCGCATCTGATGGCCTATCTGGATGACTATGCCTATCTGCTTGACGCCGTCCTGGAACTGTTACAGGTGCGCTGGCGAACGGATGATTTGAACTTCGCCGTGCAACTGGCCGAGGTATTGCTGGAGCATTTTAAAGATAAATCACAAGGAGGATTTTATTTCACCGCCGACGATCACGAACAACTCATCCACCGCCCCAAACCCCTCACGGACGACGCCACGCCCGCCGGCAACGGCATCGCCGCCTACGCCCTGAATCGCCTCGGCCATCTGCTGGGCGAGACCCGCTATCTCGACGCCGCCGAGCGCGCACTCAAGGCGGGCTGGGACGACATCACCCGTGCACCGTATGCCCATGACAGCATGCTGCTTGCCCTGGAAGAGATACTCACTCCGCCACAGATCATCATCCTGCGCGGCGAACCGGCCGACGACGCACATGGAAGTGCTAGTGTCGCGGGAGGCAGGACGCCGGGAGCGACGATCCCGGAGTGGCAATCGTTCTGCGCATCGGGTTACGCCCCGCGCCGCCTGTGCTTCGCCATTCCCGCAAACGAACCCCACCTGCCCGGCGCGCTCGCCCTGCGCGCGCCCAAAGACCGGCCTGTCGCCTATGTCTGCGAGGGTAACGTTTGCAGTGCGCCGGTGACAGAGTTGGCCGAGCTTGGGCTGCGGCTGGGAGGATCATAGAAGTTGTAGGGCCGAATTCATTCGGCCTACTTTATAACGCGTAACCGAAACTGTCCTTGAAGCGCGCCTCGAACTCGGCCTTTTCAAAGCGGTGATTTTGCGTGCCGTGCTGTTCGATCTTAATGGCGCCCATGAGCGCCGCGATGCGGCCGGTCGTGTCCCAATCCAGATCGTTCATCAAGCCGTACAAGAGACCAGCGCGGTAGGCGTCGCCGCAGCCGGTCGGATCGGCCAGGCGGCTGGGTTGGGCGACGGGGATGCCAAATGTTTTATCACCCGTGTAAATCGTTGAGCCTTTGGCGCCATGCGTCACAATCAGGGCTTGCATGGTGTGCATCAACTCGTCTATGGATTTGCCGGTGCGCTGCAGCACAAGTTGGAACTCATAGTCGTTGAAGGCCGCCCAGGTGGCCTGCTCCAAAAATTTCATCAGATCCGCTCCGTCGAACATCGGCAGACCTTGACCGGGGTCAAAGACAAAAGGGATTCCCGTCTCGTGAAACTGCGCCGCGTGTTGAATCATTCCTTCGCGGCCATCCGGCGCGATGATGCCGACCCTCACATCTTTTGCGTCCGTCACGCGGTTTTCATGGGCGTGGTTCATGGCGCCCGGATGAAATGCCGTGATCTGATTGTCGTCGAGGTCGGTGGTGATAAAGGCCTGCGCCGTAAAGGTGTCGGCGATCTCTTTGATGTGCTTCACGCCGACACCGCAGCGCAACAGCCATTCGCGGTAGGGCGTGAAGTCCTTTCCCACCGTGCCCATCGGCAACGCCTTGCCGCCCAACATGCTCAGATTGTAGGCGATGTTGCCCGCGCAGCCGCCGTACTCGCGGCGCAACTCCGGCACCAGAAACGAAACGCTCAGGATATGCACCTGCTCCGGCAGGATGTGATTCTTGAAGCGGTCATGAAACACCATGATGGTGTCGTAGGCGAATGAACCGCAAATGAGCGCTGCCATGGAAATTCCTTCGGTCAGTGGTAGGGCCGAATTTATTCGGCCTTCAATAAAACTTTTCAATGAAAATCACACCCCATATCACCAGGGCGTTGGTGAGCGTGAGCAACACCGCCGCCGAGGCCATGTCCTTGGCGCGGCCGGAAAGCGTGTGATGCTCGGTACCGATTCGATCTATCGCCGCCTCGATGCTGGAGTTGATCACCTCCACGATCAGCACCAAAAACAGGCTGCCGAGCAGGAGGGCGCGTTCCATGGCGCCGCTTCCCAGCCATAAGGCGAGCGGGGCCATGATAAAAAACAGAATGATTTCGACACGAAACGCTGCCTCGTTGCGCCAAGTGGCGCGCAGTCCCGCAACGGAATAGTTAAAGGCCCGAACGAGGCGCTTGAATTCATTGGTTTGGTTGTGGTTGGCCATGGGCGGACACGAATAGCTCGGGCAAGATAACAGTAGTTTACGATTCAAGCAACATTACAGTTTAGTGACAGTGCGGCTCACAAATTTATTTAGCTTAAGACTCTATTTCATTGAATTGTAACATCTCTGCTACAGACTACCGTAAGTTCGGGAGCGTCAAGAGGAGCTCGGTATGACCAGCCCGCTGCACTTTAGAGCCATTTGGATATCCGATGTTCACCTCGGCATCCGCGCCTGCAAGGCGGAATTTCTTCTCGATTTTCTCAAGCAGACCCAATCCGATTATCTGTATCTGGTCGGCGACGTGATTGATCTCTGGAGCATGAAAACCTTTTGGTACTGGCCCAAACTGCACAATGACGTGGTGCAGACCATCCTGAACAAGGCCGCCAACGGCGCCAAGGTCATTTATGTCCCCGGTAACCATGATGAATTGTTTCGCGACTACGCGGGCCACACCTTTGGGAAGGTGCGCATCTGCACCGAGGCGGTACACAAAACGGCTGACGGGCGCAGGCTGCTGGTAATCCACGGCGATGAATTCGATAGTGTAGTGAAATATAGCAAGTGGCTCGCCAAGCTCGGCAGTGGGATGTACGAATTTCTATTGTTCGCCAACCGCGGCATCAACTTCTTCCGCCGCAAATTCGGTTTCCCTTATTGGTCGCTTGCCGCCTATCTGAAACATAAGGTGAAAAACGCCGTGAGCTATATCAGCAAGTTCGAAGAGGTCCTGGTGCACGAAGCCAGAAAACGCAAGCTGCACGGCGTTATTTGCGGGCATATCCATAAAGCGGCGATCGAAGACTTCGACGGCGTTCTGTATTGCAATGACGGCGACTGGGTGGAGAGCTGCACCGCGCTGGTGGAGCATCCCGACGGCGCCCTGGCGGTGATACGTTGGGCGGAAGAGAGTGTGTTTTTACTTAAGGAAGGAGAGTATGAAAATAGTTCTAGTCAGCGACGCCTGGTTTCCGCAGATTAACGGCGTCGTCACGACGCTCTTCAAAACCAAACAAGAGCTTGAAAAGCTCGGCCACCACGTCATCACTATCACGCCGGATCACTTCAAGACCATTCCCTGTCCAACTTACTCCGAAATCCGGCTTGCCATTGCCCCCTCTAAAAAGGTTCGCGAGTTATTAAAAACCTTCCAAGCGGATGCCGTACACATCGCCACTGAAGGCCCGTTAGGTCTGGCGGCGCGCGCCTGGTGTCTAAAACAAAACTTTCCTTTTACCACTTCGTTTCACACCCGCTTTCCGGAATATGTGAAGCTGCGTTTTCATATCCCGCTCGCGCTGACCTACGCCTTTCAGCGCTGGTTTCACGGCGCGGCCCAATACACCATGGTGGCGACCGAGGCGCTCAGACAAGAGTTGACGGAAAAGGGTTTTCCAAATCTGGTGATCTGGTCACGCGGCGTGGATACGGAATTATTCCGCCCACGCGAAAAAAAGTTACTGACGTGTCCACGTCCGGTCTTTAGTTACCTTGGGCGCGTCGCGGTCGAAAAAAATATCGAGGCCTTTCTGAAACTCGATCTGCCCGGCACCAAGTACGTTATCGGCGATGGGCCGGACATGTCAAAGCTGATGCAGCGTTATCCCGAGGTCATTTTTGCCGGTTTCAAGACCGGCGAAGATCTCGCGCTGCACCTTGCGCAGGCCGATGTGTTCGTCTTTCCCAGTCGCACCGACACCTTCGGTCTGGTGGTGATCGAGGCGCTGGCTTGCGGCGTGCCAGTTGCCGCCTATCCCGTGCGCGGGCCGGCCGACATCATCGTCAGCGGTGAGTTCGGTTATCTGGATGAGGATTTACAAAACGCTGCGGTTAAGGCTCTGTCACTCGATCACGTAAGTTGCCGCGCAGCAGCCCTGAAGTACACCTGGGCGGCTTGTACGCAGCAATTTCTCAGCCATCTCAATCATACCCAGCAAGCGCAGGCCAAGGCACAGACCACTATGGTTGCCACACAAGATCCAACTCGCGTGCAGCCTTGACATCATCCAGACGGCGCACCGGTGTGGTGTAGGGCGCCCCTTTCACCTGCTCAGGTGTGGCATGCGCCTCAGCAAGTATCTTTTGCATCGCGGTAATAAATCCATCCAGCTCCTCCTTGCTCTCGGTCTCGGTGGGTTCGATCAGCAAACACTCCGGCACGAGCAACGGGAAATACGTGGTGGGTGCGTGATAGCCGTAATCGAGCAAACGCTTCGCGACATCCATTGTGGACACACCGGTTTCATCCTTGAGTTTTTTCAGGGTGAGAATGAACTCGTGCGTCGCACGCCGGTTGGGATAGGCCGCCTGATAGCCGAGCCGGGTCAACTTCGCCATCAGGTAATTGGCGTTCAGCGTGGCGAACTCGGCTACCCTGGGCATGCCTTCACGGCCCAGCAGCCGCGCGTACACATAGGCACGCAACAGCACGCCGGCGTTGCCCATGTGTGCCGATAAACGACCGATGCTCTGCGGATAATCCTTTTCCGTGAGCCAGCGGTAAACACCTTCTTTTTCCTTGCCCACGATGGGGATGGGAAGAAACGGCAGCAAGCGATCATTCACACCCACCGGCCCCGCGCCCGGCCCACCGCCGCCGTGCGGCGTGGAGAAGGTCTTGTGCAGATTCATGTGGATTACGTCGAAGCCCATGTCGCCGGGCTTTACCTTGCCGAGAATGGCGTTGAGATTGGCGCCGTCGTAGTAGAGCAGCCCACCCGCATCATGCACAATTTTTTGTACCTGTTGAATATCCTTTTCAAACACGCCCAATGTCGAGGGGTTGGTGAGCATCAGGCCCGCCGTGTGCGACCCCACCGCGGCGCGCAATTGCTCAAGATCAATATCGCCATCGCCGTCGGTGGGAATCTCGCGCACCGTGTAGCCGCACATCGCGGCGGTGGCGGGGTTGGTGCCGTGCGCGGCATCGGGCGCCAGGATTTCGCTGCGCGCCGTGTCGCCGCGCGCATCGTGATAGGCGCGGATCATGGCCACCCCCGCGAATTCGCCCTGTGCTCCGGCCATCGGCGTAAGCGACACCGCCTTCATGCCCGTCACGTCCTTGAGCATTTCCTGCAACTCGTACATGCACGCCAAAAATCCCTGGCTGTAGCTTTCCGGTGCGCCCGGATGTCTCCCCGAAAAACCCGGCAACAGCGCGAGCTTGTTGCACGCACGCGGGTTGTACTTCATGGTGCAGGAGCCGAGCGGATAGAAGTGCGTGTCTATCGAGAAGTTCTTCTGCGACAACTTTGTATAATGCCGCACGGCCTGCATCTCGGAGACTTCAGGTAACAAGGGGCGCCGCGCGCGGCGCAGATGTTGCGGAATGTCCGTCGCTTCCGGTTTGTCGAGCGGTGACTGCGAGGAATTAATGCGGCCCTGCTGCGAATGTTCAAAAATCAACATGTGCTTGACCCTGACGACGCCTATGCGTATTGTTGTGAATGGAGGTAACGTTTGTGGAAGCTCTGGCGCTCCCTGCACCACACGGAACCTCCGAATAAATCAGAGGTTCCTTATGACTATGACCACAGACCGCATGGTGCTGGCGTTCGCCGGCAGTTTTATTCTTATCAGCCTGATCCTGTCTCAGCTTCACTCGCTTTACTGGCTTTGGTTTACCGCCTTCGTCGGCGCCAACCTGCTGCAAACCGCGTTCACCGGCTTCTGCCCCCTCAGCAAAATCCTGATTGCAATGGGCGCAAAACCCGGCCCAGGCTGCTTATAGGCGCTTACCGTAACGCCGCGATCGCCTTGTCGTAATCCGGCTCCTGGGCGATCTCCGGGACGAGCTGGGTGTATTTCACCTTGTCGTTCTCGTCAATCACCACCACGGCGCGCGCCGTGATGCCGGCCAGCGGTCCGTCCTCGATCAGCACGCCGTAATCCTTGGCGAAATGGCGGTCGCGCATCATGGAAAGCGTGACGACATTTTTGGCGTTTTCCGAGGTGCAGAAACGGTTCATGGCGAACGGCAGGTCGGCGGAAATCATCAGCATCACCGTGTCGTTGCGATTCTTGGCGTACTCGTTGAATTTTTTGGTGCTCATGGCGCACACCGGCGTATCCAAACTGGGCACGATGTTGAGTAGCTTCTTCTTGCCGCGGAAATCGGCCAGTGTCTTATCGTCGAGGTTCGCGTCCGCCAGACTGAAGTCCGGCGCCTTGGCGCCGACCTTGGGAAGCTCACCGTTGGTGTGAATAGTTGTGCCTTTCAGAGTGATGGTTGCCATACTCTCTCTCCTTAGTCTTCCCGTTTGTCAGTTGCTCATTATACGCCGCAGGTGTGCGGCATAGGTATCGAGATCTGCTGTGGTTTTCGTCTCGGTGGCGCAAACCAGGACCGCATCACCAAGCTCGGGGTAGTGCTCGTCCAGGGCGTGGCCGCCCAGCAGATTGTCCTTCTCTAACGCGTGCAGCACCTCGCGCACCGGTTTGTTCAAGCGCACCACGGCCTCATGAAATACCGGCCGGCTGAATGCCCTGGTCATACCGGGAATGGCGGTGAGTTTTCCCAGCAGCGCAACCGTGTTGGCGTGGCTTGCGGCGGCGGCGCGCTCCAGACCCTCCGGCCCCAATAAAGCCATGTGTATCGTTGCGGCGGTGACCAGCAGGCCCTGATTGGTGCAGATGTTGGAGGTCGCCTTGGAGCGGCGGATGTGCTGTTCGCGCGCCTGCAAGGTGAGCGCGAAGCCGGGCTTGCCATCGAGATCCACGGTGCGCCCGACGAGGCGCCCCGGCATCTGCCGCACATATTTTTTTTTGCAGCACATAAAACCGAAATAAGGGCCGCCGGATGAGAGCGGCACGCCCAGCGGCTGACCCTCCCCGCAGGCTATATCCGCACCCTCGGCGCCCCACTCGCCGGGCGGCTTGAGCAGCGCCAGCGCCAGCGGATTGACCACCGCAATCACCAGCAGCCCGTTGGCATGCGCCCAGTCTGTGAGTGCGTCCACCTCTTCCAGCACACCGAAAAAGTTGGGTTGGGGAATCACCAGCGCCGCGAAGTCTGCACCTTTGTATTGCTCCAGCGATTCCGGCACGGTGTGGCCTTCGCCCGCGCAGTACGGTATTTCGAGCAGCTCGATGTTCTGATTCCTGACGATGCTGTGCACGACCTTGCGATACACCGGATGAACCGTCGCGGGGATTAAGATGCGCCTCGATTTACCGTGCGCGCGCACCGCCATCAGCACCGCCTCGGCCAGCGCCGAGGCGCCGTCGTAGAGCGAGGCGTTGGAGACCTCCATAGCGTTGAGCGACGCCATCATGGTCTGATATTCATACAACAATTGCAGCGTGCCCTGGCTGGCCTCGGCCTGGTAGGGGGTATACGCGGAGTAAAATTCACCGCGCGTGGTGATCTCCCAAACCGCCGCAGGGATGTGGTGCTCATAAGCCCCCGCCCCGATGAAGCACAACGGCTTTCCGTCCTGCGCCGCCCGCTCGCTCATGAGCCGCGTGACGTCCATTTCACTTATGCGCGCCGGGATCTGCGTAAACTGCTCATTGCGCAGTCCGGCGGGGATTTCATCAAACAAATCCTCAATGCGCGAGGCCCCTACGGCCGCGAGCATTTCTTCAATATCTTTTGTGGTGTGCGGGATAAACGGCATGATTGCTCAATGGGCCTCTGCGGCAATAAAGGCAGCATACGCCGCCGCGTCCAGCAACTGATTCAATTCTGCGGGATCAGCGGGTTTGATGCGAAACATCCAGGCCTGACCATAGGCGTCCTGATTGACAAGCTCGGGTTTATCGCTGAGTGCGCCGTTGGCCTCGATGATCTCACCGCTGATCGGGCAGTATATATCCGATGCCGCCTTCACCGATTCCACCACCGCGCACGCCTCACCGGCCTTGGCCTTGCGCCCGGCTCGTGGAAGCTCCACGTAGACCACGTCACCCAGCAAGTCCTGCGCGTGATCGCTGATGCCGACGGTCACCGTGCCGTCCTGGTTTGACTGCACCCACTCGTGGGTCTTGGTGTATTTGAGAGTGTTTGGTATGTTGCTCATTATTTCAACCTCATTTATAGGACAACGACAGCTCGCCCATTTCTCACGAACGGCGGCTTCACTACAGTCGCCGGAACCCACTTGCCGCGAATATCCACTTCACAACTCGTACCCGTCGCGGCGGGCACACGCGCCAGCGCAATCGCTTTACCCAGGGTCGGCGAATAACCGCCGCTGGTAGTTTCGCCTGCGCCGATTCCCGATACCCGCACCTTGAGATGGTTGCGCAGCACGCCCTTGCCGCTCAACACCAATCCCACCAGTTTGCGTTTCACGCCGGCGTTCTTTTGCCGCTCGAGCGCCGCACGCCCGATAAAATCGCGCGTTGCGGGTTCCCAGGCGACCGTCCACTCCAGGCCGCACTCCAATGGCGTAATGGTTTCATCCATGTCCGTGCCGTAAAGATTCATGCCCGCCTCCAAGCGCAATGTGTCGCGTGCGCCCAAACCGGCGGGCTTCACGCCTTTACCAAGCAGCGCGCGCCACATCGCGGCAGCGTCCTTGCCCGGCAGCAATATTTCGAAACCATCCTCACCGGTGTAGCCGGTGCGGCCGATAAAAATATCGCCGCTGGTCGCTCCCGGCATCCTGCCTCCCGCGACATTAGTAGAACCCTTCGCTACCGCTCTTCCCTGTACGTCATACGCGGCATAAAAGGGTTTGAGTTGTGCGGCCTGTTCGCGCAATGTCGGGTCCAGAACCTCACAGACGCGCTCGCGCGCCTTAGGTCCCTGCACGGCGATCATGGCGAGATCCGGACGCTCGGTGACCGTGACATCGAATGCCGCCACCTGCTTCTTGATCCAGGCCAAATCCTTTTCGCGCGTTGCCGCGTTGACCACGATGCGGAACCAGTTCTCGGTCATGAAGTACACGATGAGATCGTCAATCACACCACCCTGCTCGTTCAGCATGCAGGTGTAGAGCGCCTGCTGCGGCTTGAGTTTATCCACATTATTGGCGATCAGCCGGTGCAGAAAGGCGCGCACCCCGGCGCCGCGCAGATCCACGATGGTCATGTGCGAGACATCGAACATGCCCGCGTCGCGCCGCACCTGGTGATGCTCTTCAAGCTGCGAGCCGTAATGGATGGGCATGTCCCAGCCGGCGAAATCCACGATCTTCGCGCCTGCGGCAAGATGCTCGTTATAGAGTGGCGTGATATGTCCCATGCGTCCTTCCAATAAAAAAGGGCGATGCGTGTACGACTGCTCGCACACCCATCGCCCCTCTGTCCTGTTACCTGAGAGTTTTATCCCCTTCGGTGCCCGGCAACACACATCGAGTCGTATCGCCGGATCTCTCCAGAATTTATATTACCCTGCGGTCCTTTTGCCTGAGCGTTTCCGGGCGGTTGCGCCTTCGGCGCCCCGTCATGTTTTTCTATGACGGGGGCTCTCCCACAGGGTAAACATCAGCGCCTACTATACTATGGAGGGCCAAGCTCTTGCCAGTGTAAAAACGGTGAGGCGTGAGAGGTGAGAGGCTGGTACAAAGTGAGGAGTAAGGGGTAAGGGGTGAGGAATAAATGCCTTACGCCTTACGCCTCACTAACAGAATGACCGGCAACAAGCCCACCAGCACCAGGGTCAAGGCCGGCAGTGCGGCGCGCTGCCATTCGCCCTCCGAGGTCAGCTCGAAGATGCGGATGGCGAGCGTATCCCAATCGAACGGGCGCAACAGCAGGGTGGCGGGAAGTTCCTTCATGACCTCTACGAACACCAGCAGGGCCGCGCTTAAGAGTCCGGGGCGCAGGATCGGCAGGTACACGCGCCACAACAGCTCCCTATGGCTCGCGCCCAGGCTGCGCGCGGCCTGCTGCAGCGACGGCTTGATGCGTTCCAGGGCGCTCTCGACCGGGCCGTGGGCGACCGCCAGAAAACGCACCAGGTAGGCAAACAACAGGGCCGCCACACTGCTGCTCAACAGCAACCCGGTGGAAACACCAAAGACAGTCTGTACGAACGCATCCACCTGCCGGTCCAGCCGGGTGAAGGCCAACATGATACCCACCGCCAGCACCGCGCCCGGCAAGGCGTACCCCAGCGTCGCCAGCCGCGTGACTGCCCGCATCAGGCGGCCCGGCCATTGTTTACGCACATAGGCAAGCAGCACGGCTGCCGCCACGGTGAACAGCGCGGCCAGCAGGCCGAGACTCACCGTGTGGCTGACAAATTCGACATAGCCCGCATCCAGATCCTCAATCCCCGCGCTCACCAGCCAGAAAATGAGCTGTCCGACCGGGATGATAAAGGCAAGCGCCAGGACTGACAAAGCGAAGCCGCACGCCGCAGCGGCCCGCAGCCCTGTCAAGCGGTGACGATGACCCTGTACCGGTTTGCCGGCCGCATAATAGCGTGACTGGCCGCGCCAGTGCCGCTCGGCATACAAGGCCACCGCCACAAACAGCAACAGCAAGGTGGACAACTGAGCGGCCGCACCCAGATTGAACAGGCCGAACCACGCCTTGTAGATCGCCGTGGTAAAGGTGTCGTAATTAAAGATCGTGACCGCTCCGAAATCGGCGAGCGTTTCCATCAGCGCCAGGGCGACACCGGCGGCGATGGCCGGCCGCGCCATCGGCAGGGCGATGCGCACAAACGCCGCGCGGGGGCTCAAGCCCAGGCTGCGGCCGGCCTCCATCAACGTGCGTCCCTGACTCAGGAAGGCGCTGCGCGCCAGCATGTACACATAAGGATACAGGGCGAGGGTCATCACCGCGATCACGCCGCCCTCTGAGCGGATGCGCGGGAACCAATAGCCGTTCTGGCCGAATACCGCACGCAACGCCGCCTGCACCGGGCCGCTGAAATCCAGCAGGCCCACCGCCACAAAGGCCATCACGTAGGCGGGGATGCCGAGCGGCAGCATCAACGCCCACTCAAAGACGCGCCGGCCCGGGAACTCATACATCACGGTCAGCCAGGCGAGCCCCACACCCAGCACCAACACACCCGCCCCCACACCCAATAGCAACACCAGGGTGTTACGCAGCAATTCACCCAGCACCGTATCCGCGAGATGCCGCCACACCTCGCTGCTCGGCGTGAGCCAGGCGGGCAGCAGCATCAAGACCGGCATGCTCACCAGCACGGCGATCAACAGGGCGGCGACCCTCCACCACCCGCCGTCCGAGACGCGCCAGGCCGGGCGCACGGCCTGTGTGTCCACACTACCGGGATAAAACATGGCGGGGCCGTTGCTTAAACGTTACTTATATCCCGCCCTGTCCATCAGCATCACCGCCTTGGCCTGCAGCTTGCCTGCCTCGGAGACGTTGACCGTGTCGTGCTTGAACTCGCCCCAGGAGGCCGCCAGCGGATCAGGTTTCACCTTCGGGTTGGCGGGAAACTCCATATTCGAATCGGCAAACAGATTCTGCGCTTTGTCCGACGACAGCCACTCCAAAAGCTTCATAGCGGCCTCAGGGTGCTTGGCGTGACGAGTGACGCCCGCGCCGGAGATATTCACGTGCACGCCATTTTCGTTCTGATTAGGCCAGAAAATAGCGATCGGTGTCTCGGGGTGTTTTTTCTTGAGACGGCCGAAATAGTAGCTGTTGACGATGCCCACGTCGCACTGCCCTGCCGCCATCGCATCAAGCAGGTTCTCGTCGTCGGAGAACACATCGGTGGCGAGATTGGGTATCCAGGATTTGACGATCGCTTCTGTCTTGGGCTCGCCGTAGCGCGAGATCATCATCGCCACCAGCGATTGGTTATAGACCTTTTTGGAGCTGCGCAGGCACAGGCGTCCCTTCCATTTCGGATTGCCGAGATCTTCATAACTGACCAGGTCGGCAGGTTTCACCTTTTTGGTGTTATACACGATCGTGCGGGCGCGCACCGAGAGGCCGTACCACTGGCCGTCCGGATCGCGCAGGTGGGCGGGGATGTTCTCCTCCAGAACCTTGGAGTTGACCTTCGCCAACACACCACGCTCTGCGGCTTGCCACAGATTGCCGGCGTCCACGGTGATCAGCATATCGGCCGGGGTCTTGTCGCCCTCGGCCTGGAGGCGCTCCAGCAACGGTCCCTCTTTGCCGGTCACAAACTTGACCTTGACGCCGGTTTCTTTGGTGTAAGCGTCAAACAGCGGCTTGATCAACTGTTCGTTACGGGCCGAATAGACCACTACCGTCCCAGCGGCCTGGACCGTTGGGACCAGGATGAGACTGCCCAGTAAAAGGGCGCCTAATGCCAGGCGATGCAACTGTTTCATGTCCTCTCTCCGTTATTTCAAGGTGCGGGATGCACTTAATACTAATGATAATTATTATCATTAATAAATTCAACAGTTTTTTATCGGCTGTAAGATTTACCCCGAAGGTCTTTGCTTTTATTAAGGTGTTGCCCGAGCAGGAGGTGAGAAAACTGGCTGGGCTGAGGCTGGCCGCCTCTCCTGCGCATCCTGCGAGACTCTGCGAGACAAGGATGTACTAGTGTCGCGGGAGGCAGAGGATGCCGGGAGCGACCGCCCACGACATTCGCACTTTCGTCGCTCCCGCTATCCTGCTTCGCTCGAAAGCCCAGGGTTCGCCTTCCTGGCGAACCCGCTCGACGAGATTCGTCTCGCCCCTATGCAGCCGTCGCTCCTGCGCATCCGTGCGCCCGCGACATTCGCACTTCCCTGTGCAGCAAAACAAAAGCCAGCTTTTGGCTGGCTTTTGTGTGTAAATGAAGCTGTTTTTTTGTTACTTCGCCAGAGACAGAATAAAATCTACCAGCTTGTCGATGTTCTCGTCCGCGACGCGCGGGGAATAGGCAGGCATCACACCCATCTTCCAGCGGCCGGTGCCGCCCTTGTGCACCCAGGCAACCAGATTCGCCTTGGCGGCCGCATCACCCTTGTACTTGGCGCTGACATCGTTCCAGGCTGGACCGACGCGCTTCTGCTCAATAGAATGGCAAGCAAGACAGCCGCTTTCCTTCGCCAGGGCCTTACCGGCCTCCATATCCAGGGCGGCATTCGCCTGACCGGCCAGCAACAGGGTCGCAGCCGCGCTACCAATCAACCAACTTTTTTTCATTACTTTCTCCTTAAAATGCTGTTTAAATTTAAATTAAAATCAGGGTTTGCTCTCAGGCGATGCCGGCAGCAACTGACTGATTCATTATTATCTCACGATCTTGACCCTAAAGATCAAGTGGCCAATAGATTGTTGAAAAAGGCCATCCATGGCCTTTTTCAACAACGAAAAGCAAAAAGTGTGATTTTTACTTTTCTTCATTTTCCAAGCATAAAAAACCGTGCTTGAAAATGCCGGGCCCTCCATGGCCCGACTAGCGGCCTGTTTTTCAACAGGCCGCTAGTCGATTCCGGCACTCGAGATTGCAGATATGCAAGATCTTTACCATTTCGCACGGGATTCGACCTCTAAACCGCTTGCAAGTTCGCGTAGGCCACCATCAGCCACTTACTCCCCCCACGTCCAAAACTGATCTGCACCCGGGCTTGTTCACCCTGACCCTCATAGTTCAGCACCACCCCTTCGCCGAATTTGGCGTGGCGTACCTGCTGGCCGAGCTGCAGCGAGCCCTCCGGCGACGGGCTTGAGGCTGACGAACCAGAGGAGGGACGGGGCCGCTCGCGCGGCGTGAGTCCTGCGCCGTACTTCGCGGGGGCGGACCCGCTGAGACGCACCTCGCTGGTCAGTTCCTCCGGGACCTCGCGCAGAAACCGCGAGGGGCGCGGATAGGTCTCCGAGCCATGCAGGCGGCGGGTCTCGGCGTGGGTGAGATAAAGATGGCGCTGGGCGCGGGTCATGCCTACGTAGCACAAACGGCGCTCCTCCTCGAGCCGGCCGGGTTCTTCCGCCGACATCCGGTGGGGAAACAGACCCTCTTCCATTCCGGTCAGAAACACCAGCGGAAACTCCAGGCCCTTGGCCGAATGCAGGGTCATGAGCTGTACGCAGTCCTCCCAGGACTGACCTTGGCCTTCGCCGGCCTCGAGCGCGGCATGCGCCAGAAAGGCGGAGAGCGGATCTAAGCCCTGGTCATTATCGGGCGGGAAGTAACGCGCGGCGTTGACCAACTCCTCCAGATTTTCGAGCCGCGCCTGGCCCTTTTCGCCCTTTTCCTTGGAGTGATGATCCAATAGTCCGCTGTGCCGCAGGATGTGTTCGGTCTGCTCGGCCAGGCCGAGGCCAATGGTCTCCTGCGCCAGGTGCTCGATGAGGTTGAGAAAGCCCGCCACGGCATTGGCGGCGCGCGTCGGCAGGGTCGCCTGTCTAATCAGACCATGCGCAGTTTGCCACAAGGTTATGCCCCGCGCGCGCGCCTCGGCGCGGATCACCTCCAGGCTGCTGTCGCCGATGCCGCGGGTGGGCAGGTTCACCACCCGCTCGAAGGAGGCGTCGTCTGCGCGGTTGGCGATGAGCCGCAGGTAGGCGAGCGCATCCTTGATCTCGGCGCGCTCGAAAAAACGCAAGCCGCCGTAGACGCGGTAGGGCATAGCGGCCTGGAGCAGGGCCTCTTCCAGCACCCGCGACTGGGCGTTGGAGCGGTACAAGATAGCGGCCTCGACGCGCCGCCCGCCCTGCGCCACCCACTGGCGGATGCGCTCCACCACAAAGCGCGCCTCGTCCAGATCGTTGAAGGCGGAGTAAACCAGTATGGGCGTGCCCTGTTCACCCGCCGTCCACAGATTTTTGCCGAGCCGCCCGCTGTTATGGGCGATCAGCGCGTTGGCGGCGTTGAGGATAGTGGCGGTGGAGCGGTAGTTTTGTTCCAGGCGCAGAACGCGGGTGTCGGGATAGTCCTTGCTGAACTGCTGGATGTTCTCGATGCGCGCGCCACGCCAGCCGTAAATGGATTGATCGTCATCGCCGACCATGAACAGCTTGTTCTCATGACCCGCCAGCAGGCGCAGCCAGCTATATTGAATGGCATTGGTGTCCTGAAACTCATCCACCAGAACGGCGCGGAAACGCTGCCGGTAATGCGCCAGCACCTCCGGCTGGGTGCGCCACAAATCATGCGCGCGCAGCAGCAGTTCGGCGAAGTCCACCAGCCCCGAGCGCTCGCACATCTCCTCATAAGCGCGGTAGATGCGCAGCATCTGGCGCAGGTGCGGATCGCCATTGTCGTCCAGGTGCTGCGGGCGCTGGCCTTCGTCCTTGCGCGCGTTGATGAACCACTGCGCCTGCCGCGGCGCCCACTGCGCCTCGTCCAGATTCAGGGCCTTGAGCACCCGGCGTACCGCGCGGTATTGGTCTTCGCCGTCCAGGATCTGAAAGGTCTGCGGGAGACCGGCCTCGCGCCAGTGGGCGCGCAGCAGACGGTGCGCCAGACCGTGGAAGGTGCCGACCCACATCCCGCCGACGGAGACGCCCAGCAACTGTTCGATGCGCCCGCGCATGCCCGCCGCCGCCTTGTTGGTGAAGGTCACCGCGAGGATGCCGGACGGCGAGGCCTGGCCGGTCTCAATCAGCCAGGCGATGCGATGCACCAGCACGCGGGTCTTGCCGCTGCCCGCGCCCGCGAGAATCAGCAAGGAGCCGGGCGGTGCGGTGACCGCTTCACGTTGGGCGTCGTTTAAGGGATCGAGCAGGCGGGTAACATCCATATAATAATTTTAACACATCGCCAGCGGGCCTCATGAACCCAGCATGTGGGGTAAATTACCGGTAAAATGCGCGCTCTATGCTCACTCAAACCGAACTCGAGCGGTTTCACCAAGACGGCTATATCATCGTGCGCGCGCTGGCGAGCGCCGCTGAAGTCGCCGGGATGAAGGCGGTCGCCGAACGGGCGCTGGCGGAAAACACGGCGCCGGTTGAATACGAGGCGGACCTGCACTACCCGGGCGCGCCGCCCTCCCGCGACGCGCCCGGCGGACGCACCGCGCGGCGCTTGTTGCAGGCCTATGCGCGAGATGCGGTGTTCAAGTCTTGGGCGACGAAGCCTGCCGTAGTTGAGAAACTGCGGCAACTGTTGGGCGCACATATCGTCTTGTCGCAAGCCCATCACAACTGCATCATGAGCAAGCAGCCGCACTACAGCAGCGACACGCTCTGGCATCAGGACATCCGTTACTGGGCCTTCGAGCGTCCCGAGCTGGTGAGTGCGTGGCTGGCGCTGGGGCCGGAATCTCCGGAAAACGGCGGCCTTTACGTGCTGCCGGGCACTCACATCATGAGCTTTGCGCCGTCGCGTATGGACGAGGCGCAATTTCTACGCACCGATCTTGCCGGGAATCGGATGCTCATCGCCACCCAGGTCCCGGTGCTGCTTGCCGCGGGGGATGTGTTGTTTTTTCACTGCCGCACCGTACATGCGGCCGGCCGCAATCAAACCGGACAGACCAAGTTTTCGGTGGTTTTCACCTACCACGCTGCCGACAATCACCCCCTGCCCGGCACGCGCTCGGAGGCATCTCCGGAGATCGCCATCGCCTAGTTCAGGCAGTTTGCTTGACTCAAAACGATCCAAACACGGTACAATACGCCCCTTTCCTGAGGTAACGCCAGGGATGGCCAAGGTGAGTTGCCCTCATCCCCATCCCTTCTCCCTGGGGGAGAAGGGGGCGAGCCGATGCGCTACGCGCGCTTTGTATTATTTGGCCAGGTAGCTCAGTTGGTAGAGCAGGGGACTGAAAATCCCCGTGTCGGCGGTTCGATTCCGTCCCTGGCCACCATATCACCACCTGCCGCTTGTCTCCCGCTGCGGTCTCTGGTAAAACTCCTTTCTACACCGCGAAGGAGAGTACCGCCATGCCCACCCTATTAATCACCGGAACGAATCGTGGCTTAGGCCTGGAGTTTGTGCGCCAGTATGCGAAGGACAACTGGCAGGTGCATGCCTGCTGCAGGGAGCCGGACAAGGCGCGCGAGCTGAGGCAGTTGGCATCACAATATAAAAACATCGGCGTGCACGAGCTGGATGTGGCGGATCACAAGCAGATTGAGGCGCTCGGCAAAAAGTTGCGCGACACGCCTATTGATATAGTGCTCAACAACGCGGGCGTTTATGCGGGAAATAGTGACGAGAGTTTCGGCACGCTGAATTACCAGGCGTGGAACCATGCGTTTCGCATCAATACCATGGCCGCCGCCAGGATGGCCGAGGTGTTTGCGGAGCAGGTGGCGCACAGCGACAAACGCCTGATCGCGGCCCTGTCCAGTCTGATGGGCAGCATGGCGGATAACGGCAGCGGCGGGAGTTATTTATACCGCTCCAGCAAGGCGGCGCTGAATGCCGTCATGGTGAGTCTGGCGCGCGGCCTCAAGGGGCGCCGCATCGGCACGCTGGTGTTGCATCCGGGTTGGGTCAAGACCGACATGGGCGGCCCGAACGCCGAGATCACCACCGAGGTCAGCGTGCGCGGGATGCGCAGGGTGATGGAGGAGTTTGCGTTAAAAGACTCCGGCCGCTTTATCGCCTACGACGGCAAGGAGTTGCCGTGGTAGCGGGGCGACCACAGAGAACAAATTTCACCGCAGAGGGCGCGGAGGAGAAATAAGTTATTTGATCGCAGTTCTCTGTGTCCTCCGCGGTGAAACGTTTTATTTGTAACCCCACAAACGGTGCATATCAATGTTGACGACCTTGTCGCGCGCCACCATTTCCCGTATTGCATAATTTTCATGAGTGGTGTCGCGCCGCGCAGGGGCAAGCAGCGGGGCGGCGCGCGGCCCCATGACGCTCTGTACGACAGGACAATTCCCCGCCGCGCCGCGCTTTATGACAATAGCGATCTCGCCGTTCGCCAGCCTCACGAAGGCGCCTGGAGGGAATACCCCAAGTTCCTTGATGAATAATTGCGCCAGCTCCGCGTCCAATTCTTCCCCCCGCTTCAAAAAAATATCGCGTAGCGCATCCTTGGCGAGAATTTGATTTCGGTAGACGCGCGGGGCGATCATCGCGCTGTATGAATCCGCCAGCGAGACGATGCGCACGCTGAGCGGGATGTCTTCGCCACGCAGGGCGCCCAGGTAGCCGCTGCCGTCCAGCTTTTCGTGATGGTGCAACACGGTCTTGATCCACACCTGGTCTTGAACTCCCGACTCGGTGAGCAGATCGGCGGCTTGCAAGGGGTGCAACCGAATCGCTTCCCTTCATCCGTCAGGGGCGTCTCCTGTTTTTGCAAGGTTTCCTGCAGGTCTATCATCGCTACGTTGGCGGTCAGCGCCGCGGCGAGTATCGGGAGACGTTCTTCCGGGGAAACGCCCTTGCGTTTGGCGATGAGTTCGCTGAGTGTGGCGACCGCCAGCGGATGGGTGAGGGTGTAGCGCCCTTCGACGTCGGTATGGAACATTGCCAGCACCGCGTCGGAATCCGTCTCGCACAGGGTTCGCAGTTCTTTGTAAAGTTTGATGACCCGCTCCGGCGGATCATCGCCTTGACGGTAAATGATGCCGTGAAAGATAGCCTTCAGCCGGATCTGGAAATCCTCCAGAAGGTGAAACGGATTTTTCCAACCGCGAGCTTCTCCTGATCTGAACAAAGAACTACATCTCAGCCCATAAGTCAAGAAGTTGTATCGGCACCTTTAAGATATTGCGACCAATCCCGTTCGGGATCGCCGGATACGAAAAAATGGGGATTGAGCAGATCGGATTTGGTGTTATAGCACAGGGTTTGCATGCGGGTGTCGGTCACCCGGCCGCCGGCCTCCTCGACGATACACTGCGCGGCGGCGGTGTCCCATTCGGAGGTGGGGCCCAGGCGCGGGTAAACATCGGCCCGGCCCTCGGCCACCAGACAGGATTTGAGCGAGCTGCCGATGCTCAGGATTTCATGGTCGCCGAGCCGGGCAAGAAAGCCGCGCAGGCTGTCGCCGCTGTGCGAACGGCTGGCGGCCACCGTACACCGCCCGCCCGCATAGCGCCGGGTGTGTATGGCCTGGGGTAGGGCGTCCGGGACTTGTTTGTAGGCGCCGTGACCACGGCTCGCAAAGTAGCAAAGGCCGGTCACCGGCGCATACACTACACCCAGCACGGGGTGTTGCTCATCAATAAGCGCAATGTTCACCGTGAACTCGCCGTTGCGCTTGATGAATTCGCGGGTGCCGTCGAGCGGATCTATCAGCCAATATCGCCGCCACGCGGCGCGCTCGCTGAACGGGATATGGGCGGACTCCTCCGATAACATGGGCAGATCGGGCGTGATCCGCCTCAAGCCCTCACAAATCGTCTGGTGCGCGGCGAGGTCGGCGTGGGTGAGCGGCGTGAGGTCGTCTTTGTGGGTCACGGCGAAGTCGGTGGTGTAGATCTGCATGATCTTGCGCCCGGCCTCTGCGGCGATTTCAACTACCGCTTTCAGAAAACGGCTGGGGTTGTCGTGGTTGCTCATTTCAGCAGCATCTCGCGGACGATAAATAACGCGGCGATGCTGCGTGCCTCGGTGCACTCGTCCTCTGCCAACAGCGCTTTAAGCTCGCTCAGCTTCCACGGCACGACCTCGATCTCTTCCGGTTCATCGCCGGGCTGTTTATCGGGATACAGGTCTTGGGCAAGCACGATGTGCGTGACATTGCCCTGATAACCCGGCGCCAGGGTGAGCGAGGTGATATGGCTCAGCGTGCGCGCGCCGTAACCGACCTCCTCCTTGATCTCGCGGTCGGCGGCGTCGAGCAGCGCCTCGCCCTTCTCGACTCGCCCCTTGGGCAGGGCGAGATCGTAGCGTTCGACACCGGCGGCGTATTCGCGAATCAGCAGCACGGTGTCGTTATCCAGCATGGGCACGATCAGCACCGCGCCGCGCGGGGAACTGCGCAGGCGTTCGTACTCAACCTCGACGCCGTTGGAAAACCGCAGGGCGACCTGCTCTACATGAAAGATACGGGTCTTGGCGAGGGTCTGGGTGCGGAGGATTTGCGGGGGTTTGGGCATTGCCTCATCCGTTTTGAACCGCCAAGACGCCGAGAACGCCAAGATCTTTTTTTATAATTCAAAAGTTTCTCTTGGTGAACTTGGCGCCTTGGCGGTTGACGATATAGCTTTCAGAGGTTCCTTAGAACCTGTAGCGGGTGAGCGGGATTTGCCTGCCATCGGGCAATGTGAGGGTAGCCTCGGTGGCATTAGTGAATTGCAGTGTGACAGCGCCCACATTGCTGGGGTTCGAGGGCGGATGATGCGTGCCGGTCAAGGTTTGTCCGTTGGCATATTGCTGCCAGGTCCCTTGATAGAGCGTCGCAGTGCTCATCGTGCCGCTCGTGCTATACCAGATGGGGTTGCCGCTCGCATCATACATGTAACCGGCCATGAATAACGTGTTGCCCTGAATCTCGATGGTGAAGCCGCGGCCGCTTTCGGCGGCGTTCCACCACCAGCCGGTCTCGGGCTGGAAGGCGGGCGTGCCCGAACCGTACATATAACGCTCTACGGGTATCGTCCCGCCGGGCCAGGTGAGGGTGGCATGACTGGGGTCGCTAAACTGGAGGCTGACCGCTCCCACGTTGGCATTGGTCAGCGAGGCCGGCTGGTAAACACCGGTCAAGGTTTGGCCGTTGCCGAAGGATTGCAACACGCCGTTGTACTGGGTCGGGCTGCTCATCGCACCTGCCGAGGTAAGCCAGGTGGCGCGGCCGCCGTCGGCGTACAAATAACCGGCCATGAATAAATTATTGCCTTGCACTTCGATGCTGAAGCCGCGGCCGCTTTCGGCGGGATTCCACCACCAGCCGTCCATGACCACAGGGGCGGTCAGGGCCTGGGTGACGGCCGCGGCGGCATTGATGATGCCCGCGCCGCACAGCGCCGTGGTGCAGTTCGATCCGGCGGGAAAGGCGCGTGCGGTGGATTGAATGATGGACAGCACCTGCGCGGGACTTAAGCCGGGGTTGACCGAGAGCATCAGCGACACGATACCCGCGACGTGGGGCGTGGCCATGCTGGTGCCTTCGTAGTACTGGTAATCGTCGCTCTGCGCCAGCACCTTGCCGTCATTGAGCGTGGACAGCACGCCGTTGGGATCGCTGTGGTAAGCCTTCTCTCCGCCCGGCGCGGCGATTTTTACCAAGGAACCGAAGTTGCTGTAGGACGCCTTGGAGCCGCTGCGATTGGTGGCGGCGACTGAAATAACGCCGTTGCAGTTCGCCGGGCTAGCCACATCGGTATTCTCATTGTCGCGATGGTTGCCGGCGGCAACCACCACCACCGCACCGGCGGCGACAATGTCGTTGATGGCGGTCTGTTCGGTGATGCTACAGGGTCCGGCGCCACCCAGGCTCAGGTTCAACACCTTGGCGGGGTTGGGGTTAGAAGGCGCTCCCGTGACAGGCAGGCCCGCCGCCCAGCGCATGCCGTCGGTGATATCCGATGCGTGCCCGTTGCCACACTTGCCCAGTACACGCACCGGCAGAATCTTCGATACCCAATTGACGCCCGCCACGCCGCGCCCATTATTCGTGGCGGCGCCGAGGGTGCCCGCGACATGGGTGCCGTGCCAGGAACTATAAGTGGGTTTGCAATCTGTAAAAAACCCCAGCGAGGTGATGCCCAAGTATTCATAGTCGGAGACCCAGTCCCCCGGATCGGTCGGATCGCTATCGCGGCCATCGCCGTCGTTGGCCCTGAAAAAAATACCCGGCGCGTCTTCGGAGACAAAGTCATAACCCGGCAGCATGCGCCCCGCCAGGTCTTCATGCGGCAGAATCCCGGTATCCACCACTGCCACCACGACATTGGCGGAGCCGGTGGTCACATCCCACGCCGCGGGCAGATTGACCGCGCCGATCTCATCGCTGCTTGCCTTGTAGTGCCATTGATTGACGTACTGCGTATCGTTGGGCGCTTTCATGTGATGCATGAGGCGGTCGGGTTCGACATATTCGACCTCCGGCAGAGCCTGCAGGCGGCGCACGATGGCTTGCATCTCGGCCTCGCTCATCGGCCGCGGCAACTTCAGCACCTGCGCCCCGCCGGACATGGGGCGCAAAGGAGTGAGCGGAACGCCGGCCTTGCGGCTCATCGCCTTGAGCTTGTCGCCGGACAGCGGCGCCGCCCGGGCGCTCTGCTTGCCGTCCGCCGCCGGACTGCGGAGCTTGACGATGATCCGGTCGGTGCTGCTGAGTTTGGGCGTCAGCCGCGGTTCGGTGAGATCATCAGCCGAAACAATCACCGGAAACACCGCAAGACAGACCGCGATGACAGCCAGCGTGTGCTTAAGCATCTTGAATTTCATACGTTTACTCCCCTTCGAAATAGCTCTCAAAGATTTTATTAGCAAGAACCATGCCTTTTCATTGCCGTTCCGGCTGCGGCGGATGTTTTTTCATCTCCTCCTCGATTTGTTTTTGCATCTGCTCCATCTGTGGGGTGAATTCGCTCATGTTGCGCTGCATCGCCTCGCCGCTCTGAGCCATTTGGCGCGCCGCCTGATAGGCGCTGATCTGGAATAACGCCAACAGCGCGGTGAGAATGCCGAACACGATCCAGGCGGCCTTGGCGGCGATACCGTGGACCTCTACACTGGCGATGACCAGCAGATAGAGCATCCATACGAGCCCCACCAGATGAAGGTAGGGCACAAAGCCGAGTAGCGTAGTGATGGGTGTGATGGCGGAAACATAGGCCAGGCAGCGGTAGGCCGTTTCATAGTTTTGAGTCGAGCCTATCAGCTTCCAGATCACATACAGAATCCCGGCGCCGATGAAGCTGAAGATGGCCGCAAAAATGGGAACAATAATGATGCTTGCAAAGGCCATCCCTGCGGCAAACATGGGATGGACGCCGATAAAGAATCCCAAGGACTGCAGCAAACCATTCACTACCGCGATGGCGATTACAAAGATCAGTGGATCAAGCAGGCCTCCGGTCTTGGACATGCTGCGAAAAAAAGCGACCGGCGTGGTGATGACTTTGATGACCTGGTCAGGGATAACGGCCAGGTTGATTTGACTGGTTTCCATAGTGCCCCCGTGGTGAGTGGTTTAGGAGGCCACTCTGACACGGGAGTTAGGTTATGTCTAGCTTAGGACGCCCTAACAGGATGTTGAAAAAAGGCCATCCATGGCCTTTTTTCAACTCACAAAGCAAAAAACGCGGTTTTTGCTTTGCTCCATTTTTCAAGCACATAAACCGTGCTTGAAAAATGGCGGCGCATCCATGCGCCGCACGCAGACTGTTTTTCAACAGCCTGCTAAGGCTTGGGCTTTGCAGCCGCCGCCGGCTCACCTGCATAGACACCCGACCAGGCCACGCTGACGGCGCCGTTGGGGCCGGGCGTACCCAAGAATTTCAGACCCTCGGCGAGTTCGGGATTACGTGTAGCCAGCGTGCCGGTGAATTGATAACCGCCGTCCGGTTTCAGTAGCAGCACGCCTTGCGCTTGCAGCGGACCGCCGGTGTCGTGCAACACGCCTTTCACGCCGCTCGCGTCGCTGCTCAGGTTCATTTCGAGGTCACCGAGCGCGACCGGCTGCGGGGCTGAAAAACCCGCCCCATGCCAGACCATGCGGCCACGCCCGCTGGTGATGATCCCTTTCTTTATGCTGATGTCCTGAAGATCCACTCCCAATACCCCTTGAGGTTTGAACGGGCCGAGATTGGGCAAGCCGGGCAGATCCGCTATCGGCAGATGGCCCTCTATTCCGCGCACCCATACCGCGCCGGTGAGTTTGCGGGCAATCGTCCCGAAGCTCTTGCTGGTCTCGCCGTCCGAATGCCAGCTCAGCTCCAAACGCCCCAACAGCAGTTTGCGCGCCTGCAGTTCCCACTGCAGCGAGCCGAGGCGGTGCTGTCCATAGTCGGCCTGGGCCGCGCGCCCCGACCAGACGCTGCCCTCCAGGCCGTACAAATGCAAGTTTCCCAGTCCGCCCTTGAACAGGCTGTAGGCGTGGGATGCGGGAAGAGTACCCACCAGAAAGACGAGGTAGGCGACGAGGACGGCGCCGAGGTACCGCGCCAGGGTGTTCATGTCCCCTCTTCTTCCAGGCCAACCCGGGCGTTGACCTGCCCCGGTGTCTCCTGGCGCTCCACCACGAGGGTGGCGATGTGCACGCCGTAGTCACGCTGCAGCGCCTCCAGCCACAACACGAGGTCATCGAAATTGGCCTGTTCGAACCACACCCGCACGCCGGTCTGGCCCTCCGGCTCCACGCGCTTCATGGCCGGCCCGAGCCGGCTGTTTTTGGCGGACTGATCCACCAGGGCGAGCAGCGACTGGCCGGGAGAGATTTTGCCCACATTGGGCCTGCCCGCACGCAACTGCGCTACCTCGCGCGCCGCCTGCTGCATCCACTGCGCCGTGGCTTGCTGTTCCTTGACCGTCTCGCGCAGGGTCTGCTGGCGCGTCGTCAATGGACTCCACACCAAGGCATAGAATAACAATAACACCAGCGCGGCGGCGCCAGCTGCCAGCATGCGCTGTTCGCGCGTCTGTAATTGCAGATACCAGATCTTGAGTTTTTCCATAACGCTAGCTTTTCTTGGCCCGTAATTGCAGGCGGCTCTCCACCTTGTTGTCGCGGGAGCTGGCCGATTGAATCTCCGCTTCCATCTTCGATTGCGCCGCGAGCCGCTGCTTGAGTTGATCCAGCACCTGAAGATCCTGAACCCTGAGGTCGAGATTCAACTGGCCTTCCTTGAATGTGATGTTGCGCAGCTCCAGATTGGGGGTGTCCTTGAGCGGACCGCCGGCCTGCGTCAATAATTCCAGAAAGCCCTCACCCGCTCCTTTGTTGCCGCGCAGCGCGTCCAGACGCCGCTGCATCTGCACCTTGGGGTTGACCACCTTGCTGGCATCGGGAAAGGCCTGGAGATACGTCTGTTCGATCTGTTTTTGCAGTTTCGGCGACTGACGGCTCAGGCTGACGACCTCGCTCACGGTCATCCCTACATACACGACCAACCATAACGCCAGCAGCGCGGCGGCGGGTTTCCACGGACGCCACAGCTTTTCGAGTTGCTCGCGCCGGCTATAGTCGCCTTGCAAGAGATTGATGGCGAGATCTTCGTGGCAGTTGCGAGCCAGCACCGCCAAGGCGTCTTCGGGGGAGGCCTCACGGCTCACCGCCATGCCCAAGGTCTGAGGCCATGTCTCGGCAGGCAGCGCAGGCGCGCCCGGGGTGTCCAGGATACGCAGCCGCGCGGGGCCGGCATCGCCGGCCTCAGCGATGGCCAGGCTGAGCAGGGTTTCGAGGTTGTCGTGATCGGCCGCAAAACCCGCTTGCGCGCCGCTGCGGCAGAGTGCGCCTCCTGCTTCGCGCAGCACCGTCCACGTCCCTTCCTCGTAAGGCAGCGCGAGGACGGCGGGAACCAGCAGATCAGGCTGGAAACCGGCGCCGCGCAAGTAGCCCAGCCAGGCATCCATCTTGCCCCGCGCCACCACTGCAACGGAAATGGCCTGATCGGCCTGCCGGCCCAGCGCAAAATGTAAGTCCTCGACCTCGCTGCCGAGCTGATCTTCCAGGGCATAGGGGATGGCCTGCGCGAGGCGCTGGCGGCCCACATTGGGAACGGCGGCGCCCGCCAGCAACACGTCGCTGGCGGGCGTCAAGACAATGACCTGCCGGCCGGGAGCAAGCGCCAGCGCTTCCTGGATGCGCCCATGCGCGACGGCCCCTTGCGGCTCGCCGGCGTCATCCATCGCCAGCCAGCTCAAGGCGAACGCTGACTCGCCGGCCGCGGCGCCGCTTGTGTCATCAATACGAATAAATAACCGGTTACGCATCAATAGTCGCCTATGCCCCGCATCAAAACCTGGACTTTCCCTGTGGGGTCCCGATACAGCAAGGTGTGTAACTGTACCTGTCCGCGCCCGGCCTCGCCAGTGGCCGTGACCAAAAAATGATTGCTGGAGATGTCGGCGCGCGCGGTGACTTTGTCCGCACCCACGATATCGGTGAACTGGGTAATGGTCTCAAATCCCTTGCCTTCGCGCACATCGAGCAGCCGCGCCGCACCTGCCGTATCCAAATTGGCGACCAGCGCCGCCAGCACGGGGGCAGGGGCGGTATTGACGTTGATGGGGGTAGGCAGAGGCACCGGCGAGCCCGTGCCGATGAGCGCGCGCAGCGGCAACGCCGTGACGTAGGGTTCCAGGGTCTTTACGATCTCGGGAGTAAAACCCTTGACCAGTGCGAGTTCGCTGGGGCTGACCATAGGGGCGTTGGCGGTGCGATAGGGCGGCTTGCGGTCGAGGTAGTCCAAATCTTCCGCCCCGTTGGGTAGTTGATCCACGTTCACGTCTATCCAGTCTATCGCGGCTTGGGCGAGATCCGGATCGAGATGCAGGTTGGCGAGCAGGCGCTGAAAGACCAGCAGATCAGCCTGACTGACGGCGTTATTCACCCACAGATTGTTGAGGTTGAAACGGCCCTGCAGGTCTTCGATCTTGCCGGCCACCTTGCCGCCCGCGACCTCGATGGGCGGCAGCGCCGTGGCCCAGTCCTCATTCAGCGTGTCGCTCACCTTGTTCTTGGTCTGGCCGTCACGGAAATCTTGCGCTAACACGCCCTGCGCCCAGCTCTCCACCCCCAGCGTGAACAGATAGGCCTGATCGCCGTCCAGGATATTTCCGGCGCGGCGGATATCCACCTGCTGACGCGCCGCCATGCCCACGGCGATGATGGTGACCAGCGCGACGACCAACAGTGCCGTGATGAGCGCGACACCGCGGGAGTGTTGTGGCGTGAAGATCCTTGTCCGCATCTTCAACCTTCTCCCACTACGCGGAACAACCTGTTAATTCGCCCCCAGCCCTTGATCTCTACGCTCACTTGTATGGCGCGCGGCAAGGTGACCTTTTCATTATTCGCCGCCGCATCGGGCTTGGGCCACAGCGCTTGCTCGGCTAGACTTTTGTCCAGAAATTGCACTTCAACCGCAGTGACGTTATCCAGCAGCACGGACTCTTGCGGCTCGGCCGACGGCCCCTGATCGAGCACACTCCAACTGAGCCGCACTAACCGGCCCTCCTTGAGCTGATAGGCGATGCGCTGCAAGTGGCTGCGCGCCTGGCCCGCCGGGTTGCGCCAGCCGGTGCGGGTAAATTCCAGCAAGGTCTCGCCGCCCGATTCGCCGCGCAGCGCCGGCTGGCGGTCGCCCAGACCGTCGCGCACGCTGCGCGCCACGATCTGTTCGATGTCACGCTCCATGCGAGTAAAACCCAACTGCAACTCCGCCAGCTCCGCCGCCTGCTTGTCGGAAGCCGCGCGGGTGTTGAGCACGCTCTGCAAGCCTCCATAGGCCATCGCCGCCACCACGCCGAAGATGGCCAAGGCCACCAACAGTTCGAGCAACGTGAAGCCGCTTGTCCTGCGGCGAAAATGATATCTAAAGTGGCTCATGGGCCCTTATTGCGGCTTGAGGAGATAACCCACCAGAGAAGTCACCGGCTCGCCGCCCTCGGTGGCGCTGACCGCGACATCCATGCGGCGCACGTCGGGGTCGGGGGTGTTTTGCACCGTAATCTTCCAGTACCACTCGTGCGGCCCCATCGGTGCGCTGCCGGTTTCGGAACCCGCCTCGGGCCATTTGCGGGCAATCTGCAACTCGGCGGCCTTGTTCATGGCGACCCAGTGCGCCAGGGTGCGATCGCGTAGATAACTCTGGTTGGAGACGTGCGCGCCGACACCCTTCATCATCGCCGCCAGGGCGATGGCGAGCACCGCCAGGGCCACCATCACCTCCAACAAGGTGAAGCCTTTAACCGTTCTTATCATGCTGGGCCTTCATCACCTTGAGCGCGCCGTTGGCCGTGCCGACGATCTGGTAATCCTCTACGCCTTCGGTGTGCAAGGTGGCGGTGAACGGTGTAGCCTCACCGCTCGATAACAGATAAATGCGAGGTGTCTTTTCTTCGTCCCCTTTTCGTGCCAGATCCTCTTCCAGTTTTTTATCTACATCGTCCGCGCTCTTCCCGGAGGTTTGGGTGAAATGGATCTCCTCTCCTTCCAGCTTCATTTCCAGACGCATACCGCCGGGCAGACGGCGCGGCCTCAACGCATCTTGATCAGAACCCACTGCCTGCCAGCCCTTGGCCTCCAGCACCAGGAATTGATAGCCGCTGCCTTCCTCGGTCAATTCCAATGCCAGTTCCTTGGCCTGTAGCACCGATTCCTGTCCGGCGAGACTCAGGCGCGCAGCCAGGCTTTGCGCCTCCTGCTCAGCACGCTGTTCCTGATCGCGGTTGGTTATCGAAAGCGCGGCAAAGGTGAGGGTGATGCCGATGATGAAGATCACCACAATCAATTCGAGGAGGGTAAAGCCTTTTGCTGGTGAGGCGTGAGGAGTGAGGAGTGAGGTGTTACGCCTCACGCCTAACTCCTCACGCCTCACAGTTTTTCCCACGCCTCACTCCTCACTTTTTTCTCACTCCAAATTCCAGTTTCCGATGTCGGCGTTCGGCCCATCGCCGCCGAGCTGGCCGTCGGCGCCCAGGGTAAAGATGTCTACCGCGCCGTGCGTACCGGGACTGAGATATTGATAAGGCCGCTGCCACGGATCTTTCGGCATACGGTCAATATAGCCGCCCTGTTTCCAGTTGCGCGGCTCGGGCGGCGTAGCCGGTTTGTTCACCAGCGCCTCGATGCCCTGTTCGGTGGTGGGATAGACGTAGTTATCCAATTTATAGAGATTGAGCGCGCCTTCCAAGGTCCGTATATCCTGTTTCGCCTTGGTGATGCGCGCGACATCGGGCCGGTCCAACACCCTGGGCACCACTATCGCGGCCAGGATGCCGAGAATCACCACCACGACCATGACTTCGATCAGGGTAAAACCGCTATGACATTGTTTAAAGCGTATCCATAAATAGCTCCCCTGTGTCCCTTGTGCTGAAAAAGCTTCACCACGGAGGGCGCGGAGGAGAAACAAACCCTTCTTGAGGGTATTCCTCTGCGTCCTCTGCGGTAAATTATTTATGGATAAGCTCTTAGCATATATCTTCATGTTCATTTCACCATTTGGTTCAAATCGAATATGGGCAACAGGATAGCGATGACGATCAGCAACACGATACCGCCCATTGCGAGAATCAGCGCCGGCTCGAACAGGCCCACCAGCGCGGCCATCAGGGTTTCCATCTCGCGCTCCTGACTCTGCGCCGCCCGTTCCAGCATCGCATCCAGCGTGCCGCTGGCCTCGCCGCTGGCGATCAGATGGATGGTCATCGGCGGAAAGTAACGGCTGCGCTCCAGCGCCGTGTGCAGGCTGGCGCCCTCGCGCACCCTGGCGGAGGCCTCCTCCACGGCCTTACGCATCGGCAGATTGGACATCACCTGCGCGGAGATGCGCAAACCCTCAAGGACCGGCACGCTGCTCGCGGTGAGAATGCTGAAGGTGCGCGCGAAACGCGCCGCATTAAGCCCGCGCACCAGCCGCGAAACCAGCGGCGCCGACAACAGCAGTTTGTGAACACGAAAGCGCGGCCCTTCATAGCGCATCAGCATCCTGAAACCCGCCACGGCGGCAATGATCAGCGCCAGGATCGCCAGGCCGTAATCGCGGATAAACCCGCTCAATGCAATCAGCCCGCGCGTCAGCACCGGCAGTTGCTGGCCGATATTCTGAAACACCTGCACCACCTGCGGCACCACGTAGGCAAGCAGGGCCGTCACCACCAGGATGGCGACGCCGGTGAGCAGCACCGGGTAGATCAGCGCGAGCATCATCTTCTGGCGCATCTGCTGGCGCGCCTCGGTGTAGTCGGCCAGCCGTTCCAGCACCACGTCCAGATAACCCGACTGCTCGCCCGCGGCGACCGTGGAGCGAAACAGGTCATCGAACACGGACGGGAAATCGGCGAGCGCGGCGGCGAGCGAATGACCCTCCAGCACGCGCGAGCGCACCGCCATCAGCATGTTGCTCAGCCGCGCCTTTTCGGTCTGTTGCGAAACGGCGCGCAGGCTCTCTTCGATCGGCAACCCGGAACGCACCAGCGTCGCCAGTTGCCGGGTGATGAGCGCCAGGTCGGTGGCGCTGACGCCGCGCTGGAAGCTGAATTGCACACCACCGCGATCACGCGCCTCTTTCTGACGCACCTCCTCGACGTTGAGCGGCGTCCAGCCCTTTTCACGCAACTGCTGGCGCACCTGGCGCGGGGTGTCGCCCTCCAGCACGCCCTTGCGGTTGCGTCCGGTGGTGTCTAATGCGGCAAATTCAAAGGCAGCCATGTTAAAGGCAGGGACAAGGTAAAAGATACAAGATACAAGTAATGCCCTTTTTTCTCTTGTAACTTGTAACTTGTATCTTGTATCTAATCTTCACGTGTTACCCGCAGCACTTCTTCCAAAGTGGTATCGCCAGTCAGCACGCGGCGCATGCCGTCATCGCGGATGCTGGCTGAGTGGGTGCGGGCATAGCGCTCCAGGCCATGCTCGCCGGTGCCGTCGTGGATCATCTCGCGCATTTTGTCGTCCACCGTGATCATCTCGTAGATGCCGGTGCGGCCGCGATAACCGAGCTGATTGCAGCGCGCGCAACCCATGGCCTTGTATAGCGTAGGCGGTGTGGCGGGCGCTACGCCGAGCGCCCCGCACTCCACCGCGTTGGCCTGATAGGGTTTTTTGCAGTGCGTGCACAACAGGCGCACCAGGCGTTGCGCGAGCACACCGACCAGGCTCGACGAGAGCAGGAAGGGCTCCACGCCCATGTCGCGCAGGCGTGTCACCGCGCCCACCGCGCTGTTGGTGTGCAGGGTGGACAGCACCAGGTGACCGGTGAGACTCGCCTGCACCGCGATCTGCGCGGTTTCGAGATCGCGAATCTCGCCCACCATCACCACGTCGGGGTCCTGGCGCAGGATCGCGCGCAGGCCGCGCGCGAAGGTCATCTCCACCTTGGTATTGACCTGGGTTTGACCGACGCCGTCCAGAAAATATTCGATGGGGTCCTCCACCGTCATCAGATTGCGCTTGCTGTCATTGATGCGGGTGAGCGCGGCGTAGAGCGTGGTGGTCTTGCCCGAACCGGTCGGCCCGGTCACCAGTACGATGCCGTGCGGCAAGTGGATGAGCTTATCGAGGGTAGCCTGCACCGCGTCCGGCATGCCCAGGTGTTGTAAATCCAAACGGCCCACCTGCTTGTCGAGCAAACGCAACACCACGCGCTCGCCGTGCCCGGAGGGCAGGGTGGAGACGCGCACGTCCACCGGCCGGCCGGCGATGCGCAGGCTGATGCGTCCGTCTTGCGGCAGGCGCTTTTCGGCGATGTCGAGCTTCGCCATCACCTTGATGCGCGACACCAGCAGCGGTGCGAGCGCGCGTTTCGGCTCCAGCACCTCGCGCAACACACCGTCCACGCGGAAGCGCACCACCAGGCGTTCTTCAAAGGGTTCGATGTGAATGTCCGAGGCATTTTCCTTGATGGCCTCGGTGAGCAGCGCGTTGATGAGCCGGATGATGGGCGCATCGTCTTCGCTCTCCAGCAAATCTTCCGGCTCGGCGAGCTGCTGGGCGACGCGGAACAGGTCCATGTCTTCGCCGATCTCGCCCATCATCGCCATGGCTTCGCTGCTGTCGTTCTCGTAACCGCGCTGCAACAAAGTCTCGAAGGCCTCGGCCGTCACTTTTTGCAAGGTGATAGGCTGACCCAGCAGGCGGCGCAACTCGGCAAGCGTGAACGCCGTCACGCCGGGACGGCAGACGATGACGATGCGGCCGTTGTCCACACCCGTCGCCAGCACGCCGTGCCGCTTGGCGTACACGAACGGCAGGCGCGGCGTCCGCAGCGCGGGTTCCGGCGGCGCCAGCGGCGCGGCCGTCTCGCCCTGCACGGGCGGCGCTACGGGTGGCGTGATGGGAGTCAGTAGTCTCATTGTAAGGGCGCGGTGTCCTCGCCGGGTGTATCAGGGCTGGGTCTCGGAGTCAACGAACGATCCTCGATCGGCGGCAATTCGGAGGGCTTTTCATCCGGCATGAGCGAGACGCCGTCCGCGGTGCTCTCCAGTTGCTTGGCGCGGATATAATTATACTTCTCACCTGTCAAGCGGTCACCGGTGGCGGCGTCACGGATGATGGAGGGGTGCAGAAACACCATCAGGTTGGTCTTGCGCAAGGTGCTGCTGGTGGTACGGAACAGCGCGCCGACCAGCGGCAGATCGCCCAGGCCGGGGATCTTCTGCACGCTCTCCAGTTGATCGTCGCGGATCAAGCCGCCCAACACCAGAATCTTGCCGTCGTCCACGATCACACTGGTCTTGATAGAGCGCTTGTTGGTAACCAAATCACTCGCCCCGGTTACCGAGGCCGCGAGGCTGGAGACCTCCTGGGTGAGTTCCAGCTTGATCGCATCGCCTTCGTTGATCTGCGGTTTCACCTTGAGCGTGAGACCGACATCCTTGCGCTCAATGGTCTGAAAGGGGTTGGCGGTGGAGGGGCCGGTGCCGACTGGGGGGGTGAACCGGCCGGTGATGAAGGGCACATTTTGCGCGACCACGATCTCGGCCTGCTCGTTGTCCATGGTCACCAGGGTCGGGGTGGACAACACGTTGGTATCGGCATCGGAGGCCAGCGCCTGCAGCAGCAAGGCGAAATTGGTGGCGCCAGTCACTTTGGCCGTCCCCAGGGTCACGCCTGTACCGATCGAGGGAACCTGCTTACCGACTATACTGGTGATGATGCCGACCAGGCTGTTGCCGGAACCGGGCAGGTTGCTGATACCCACCGGGCCGGAGCCGTCGCCCGTGCCGTCGTAGGCCCATTGGATACCCAGATTGGCGGACTTGTCCGTGGAGATCTCGGCGATCACCGCCTCAACCAGCACCTGGGCGCGGCGCACATCGAGTTGCCTTATCACCGATTCCAGGGCGCGGAATATCCCCGCCGGCGCTGTAATGACCAGGGCGTTGGCGCTCTCATCGGCCTGAATGCTGATTGTCACATTGGCGCCGCTACTGCCGCCACCGATGACGGGCTCAGGGATGAGGGGGGTAGGCAGAGGCGGCTGGCCCGGAGCAGGTGCGTTCTGCGGGGGGCCGAAGTCCACCGTCGCCGGGACGCCCGGCGCGGGAGACACTGCATCCGCTGCCCTTGGGCCGGTGCTTACCACGGGTTTACTCTTGGCCACACCGGTCAACACCGGCACCAGATCAGAGGCCTTGGCATAGCGCAGATAGACCACGTGGATATTGCCGCCGCCGTCCTCGGTCGGCGTGTCGAGGTGCGAAATCGTGGCGCGCAGGCGCAGCCGGTCTTTGCCCTCGCCGTTAATCAGAATGCTGTTGGTACGCTCGTCGGAGAGGATGATGGTCTGTTTGGCGGTGGGATCGTTGCGTTTGCTCTGCTGTTCCAGGGTAGTCAGGATGCGCGCCATCTCGACCGCCGAGGCGTGATGCAACGGGATGACCTCCAGCTCATCGCTGCTGGGCAGATCAATGCGGCGAATGATTTTGACCAGCCGTTCGATGTTGGCGGCGCGATCGGATATGACCAGCATATTGGCCTGCGGAAACGCCGCCATGTGCGCCTGCGGGCTCGCCAGCGGCCGGATGATCGGCACCAGTTGGGCGGACGACACATTATTGAGCTCGACCACCCGGGTCACGAGTTCATCGCCTTCGCCGGGCTCGGCGTCGGTGGTGGTGGGGATGGCGCCGAACTTGGCGTTGGCGTCGGGCACTATTTTAATGGCCTTGCCGCTCGGCACGGCGGCGAAACCGTGCACCTCCAGCACCGATTCGAACAGAGCGTAGATGTCCTCTTTCTCCATCGGCTTGGAAGAAATGATGCTGATCTTGCCGTTGACGCGCGGGTCCACGATAAAGTTTTTGCCGGTGATCTCGGATACCGTACCAATCACTGCGCGGATGTCGGCATCCTTAAAATTCAAAGTCACCGGCTCAGCCAGCGCCCAGCGGCTGACGCCTAGCAATACTCCGAGCAATACCGCAACCAGAGCTAATTTTTTATTGCACATGAGTGGGTCCAGTTCATTGGTTAAGGTTAAAGGACATCGTCCTGGGCTGGCCGTTACGGAGAATGCTGATGTTCACCTGACTGGCTGAGCCCAGTTTGCCTACCGCCTCCAGCCCCTTGGCCGGATTATCCAGCACGACCCCATTAACCGTCGTGATTATATCCCCAGGCTCCAGGCCAAAGCGCGGCAAAAAGGTAGGGTCGTTGCCGGCGTTGATACGATAGCCCAGTTGCCGGCTTCCCTCAGTCACCGGCTCGGCCTTTGCCACGCCCGCCAGCACCCGAGGATTGGTCTGCAGGGCATCCCGATAGCTGCGCAATATCGAAAGGGTCTCCGCATTCTGTTCCGGGCTGGGCGCTTTAGTCCCGGCGGCAGACGCTGCGGGGACAGGGACGGGCGGCTGCTGCGGCTCGGGAACAGGCGCGGGCGGAGGCGGCGGCACAGCATCGACCGGCACCGCCACAGGGATGTTCGCATCCGTACCCTCCCTGGGCAGGCGCAACACTTCATCCTGATTATTGCGCACCAGGATGATCCGGTCCGTGTAGACTTCCTTTAGCTTCGCCCCGCCGGGCAACTCGGCATTGATGGCATAGTAATCTTCCTTACCGCCCTGATCCGCGATGATCGCCCGCGCGCTGGCCGGATTGTCGGCGGCAATCACACCGCGCAGCAGCAGATTGAGTGGCGTTACCGGAATCTCCGCGGGCGCGGCCGGCGCCTTGGGGGGCTCAAACTTGCCGAACAGGTGCAGGGCGCTGATCTCCGGTAAGATTTGAGCGGGCGCGGCCGCCGTGCCGGGACCCCCCAGCGGGATGGCGGGAACCTGATAGGCGTAACGCGGCCCCGACCACAGCGCCCAGGTCAACTGCGCGAGACTGTGCCCCACCCCCAGCGCCAGCAGCAGACCCGCGATGACCGGCAAATAGTCGAGGTAGGGTCCCTGCCACTGCGACGGTATCAAGCCGCTTTTCCAGTTCAGTTTCAATCTAACGCGTGCCTAAAGGTCTGATTAAGATAATAATTGTTGTGGTAAGACGATGAATTATAACATAGTGCCGCGCTGGATCCGGCGTATACAGAACAACGTGCTAGGGTGAGAAGACTGGCCTATGGGAAAAACTATAGCAGAACTGCGCCTAAAGATAGCCTAGTTATCAGTCCGATTCCACCCCTATACATGAACCTGCGGCCGAAGGCCGCACCGACTCTCCTTCTCCCCTGGCGGGAGAAGGTGGCCCGAAGGGCCGGATGAGGGAGAAACCGCCCGGTTCATGGGCTCAATTCGGGCGCAAAATCGGCGACGGCGGTCTCTCTGAGATGCAGCGGGCTTGCATTGCTTAACGATGACGCACAGAGTTCTCTCCCGTACAGCCTGCATAACCTGAGCATAAGCATGGGGCAACACCCGACCGCCAAAGTTCCAATCCGCCCACGTTATCCCTGGGTGGATGCCGTGCGTGGAACCGCCATCGCACTCATGATTGCTTACCACTTCTGCTTCGATCTCGTTTACTTCGGCGTGCTGTCTATTGATTTTAACCACACCCTGTTCTGGCTGGGCCTGCGCAGCCTGATCGTGAGCCTGTTCCTGGGAGTGATGGGGATGAGTCTCATGCTCGCGTCGCGGCACGGCCTGCGCTGGCGTCCCTACCTGCGCCGGCTGGCGCTGCTGCTGGCCTCCGCCGGGCTGGTGAGCCTCGGCAGCTATCTGTTATTCCCGGCCAGCATGATTTTTTTCGGCGTGCTGCACTTCATCGTGGTGGCCAGCGTACTCGCTCTGCCTTTCGTGCATTTTTACTGGATCAATCTCGTTGCCGGCGCAAGCCTGATTATCTTCGGCCTCATTTATCAGAACGAACTTTTCAACCAACCCTGGTTGCAGTGGTTTGGACTGATGACCTACAAACCCGTCACCGAGGATTACGTCCCGCTGCTGCCTTGGTTCGGGGTGGTGCTGATCGGCATATTTGCAGGCAAGGCGATTTATCATCGAGCACCGTTGCCAAGGTTCGCAGCCTGGCAACCGGTTGGAACGCATGGCAAAATTTTAGCTTGGGCAGGGCGGCACAGTCTGGCGATTTATCTCATCCATCAGCCGGTGCTATTGAGCGTTATGTATCCATTGCTACTAATCAGAAACTATACATAGCGCCATAAATCTACTGCGCGTCTTTGATGCGGGTGCGTGCGGTGCTCGGAATCCTCATGTACTTCTATGTACACTCCGGTTCCTGCGCTCCGCCGCCCCCGCCTGAAACCCGCTCGCTACGATTTCTGTCGCCCAGATTTGACGCCCTCCGCGGACTCGTCCGCCTTGCTCATCAACAGATCAAAATTACGATACGCGTATTTTGGATCGGCACCGACGTTTTCAATGCCCTCGGACGTTAGATCCGCGCCATAGTTAAATGCTCGAAAATACAATTGGGAATGATCCTTGGCGGATACCAGGCGCGCGCTCACCCTCACCCACGGCTTATAGTCGAATGAGTTTGCGGTAGAGAGGTAACCGACGGCGACATACCACACGTCCAGTATTGCGTCGGCATCGGTTCGGATGGCTGAATAGTCAGCCTGATTTTCATTTTTTATCGCCGGCCGCTGGTCGGAAAGATAAACGATCTCGTAATTCTGCTTCTTTAACTCACGCTGTAGCGCTTGGGCAATTTCGGCGCCCATTAGTTAGACTGAGTATTCACGTTTCTCTCCTATGGAAACTCTGAAAATTCCATCCGTCGAATTTTCACGCGAATAGCACAGACAGTGAAGATGCACATCGTCTGACTCCTCGAACAATTCTTCTCACCGTCGTGCTACTAAGCTAGACTTAACCCCTTATCCCGCTTTTTACAATCGGCAACGCATCCATCAGTCTCTGGGTTTCAAGAGTCCTGCGAGCTACGAGGCGATGGCGGCTTAACTACGTGTCCGTGAAACCGGGGGTAGCTCAATCTTATCTATTCCGAAACGACGGTCCTGCCAAATATGGCGGTGCACGACCTGACGCCGCTGTTCTGCCGTCGCAGAGACACTACAAGACCCTGGCTTATTCAAACTAGCACAATTTGAGACCGCATACTGTAGAGTACAAATAAGACTTCTTCTTGCTCTCGTTGACCGATATTGTTCTTCTTCAAAGCAGCTAAAGCATCATCCAAGACCGACATAAACTCCGCGGCAGAAATATTCATTCCTTTATGAGCCGCTAACATATCCTTTCCCTTGTAAACGTCGGGGCCACCTGTTCCTGAGATAAAAAATGTAGCGGCTGCGTTCTTGATTTTAGGGATGTCGCTGTTAGAAAATCTTGTGGCAATCAATTTATTTGCCAGATGATTGTCAACTACGTCATTCGCTATGTTGGTAATCCCTTCGATACCGCCCAGTCTTTCAAAAAGTGATTCGCTCATGATAGTTCTCCTAAGTTAAAAAACATTTACTTATAAAAACCTTCTTGGTGATTGAAGCATTTATAAACTACCATTAAGCATAGAGATACAGAAGTACAATATCTGTAGTGTTCAAATCGACACCAAGTTACTGAATTAACTGAGGAGTGTACAAAATGAATTCTTATGGCCAGTTCTGTCCTTTGGCGCAAGCAACCCAATTGTTATGCGAGCGCTGGACATTGATCGTTGTGCGTGAATTAATTGCGGGAAGTACGCGTTTCAATGAGATAAAAAGGGGCGTGCCCAAGATGTCACCGTCATTACTGTCTGCGCGACTTAAACAGTTGATAGAGGCGGGCGTGATAGAACAATGCGGGAGCAAGGGGAAATACACATACCGCCTGACTCCCGCCGGGTTAGAGTTGCGCCCGATTGTAGAACTGTTTGGCGCATGGGGTCACCGTTGGGCTCGCTCCAATTTGAACAAAATAGATTTGGATGCTGGTTTATTGATGTGGGATATGCGTCGAACCGTCGATCCGGCAATTTTTCCAAACTATCGCATCGTTGTGCAGTTTGAATATCCAGACGCACCAAAAGGGGGTCGCGTTTGGTGGTTGGTATCTGAAAATGGTGAAATAGACTTATGCTTGAGTGATCCTGGTTACGATGTTGATATTGTTATAAAATGCTCCCTGAAAACGATGGCTGAGATTTGGACCTGCCAGCTGCGCTTTAATGATGCAGTGAGAAAAAATGACATTCATGTAATGGGTGACTCAAAGCTTACTAGCAAGCTTCAAGATTGGCTGCGTTCAAGTTCACTGTCTAAGCTCGGCTCTCTCGATGAATTACCTGAATTAAAATGGGGAATTGGCTGAGTTTCCCGATAAGTTCTCGGCATAAGATGATCGAATAACGCTAACGGGGTCATAACGTAGCGTAACGGGATCAGGCTTGTATAATTGCATTATTAGGAAAGGTGTGCATCCCCTTATTTCTTCATCCGCTTTATCTCTGACTGTCCATAACATCCAAAATCCCTGCTGTTGCGTATAGGTGATGCAGGCCAACGTGCCTGCATTATATAAACACTGTGCGTGGCCCATGTTGTCGTCCCGTCATCTTGTCCAATTGCTCAACGACTGCGCGCGCGGCGACAGCCAGGCCTTGGCGCGCCTGTATCGGGCCACGGCCCCGCAACTATTCGCCATCGCGCTGCGTATAGTACGCAGACGGGATAGTGCGGAGGATGTCTTGCAGGAGAGTTTCGTCAATATTTGGAATCATGCGCGGGAGTACCGGGAGGATAAGGGCGCGCCGCTCGCCTGGATGACGACCATCGTGCGGCATCGCTGCATAGATAGCCTGCGGCGGCTCCAGCATGAGAATCTTGCGGACGATAATATAGATGAGGAGCAGTGGCCCGACCCCGATCCCACGCCCCTGGAGCAACTGGTGCGTCACCGCGAGGGCGTGCTGTTGCGCCAGTGTCTGGAGGGCTTGCAAGCTAAACAGCGTGACAGCATTGTGCTGGCCTATTATCACGGACTTACCCACGAGCAATTGGCGCGTCACATGAACTGCCCGCTCGGCACCATCAAGAGTTGGGTGCGGCGTGGCCTCGAAGCACTCAAAGGGTGTCTCGAACGATGAACTACGGCGATCCACGCTTGCGCGAATTGCTGGCCGGCGAGTATGTGCTGGGGACCCTGCACGGCGCCGCGCGGCGGCGCTTTGAGCGCCTGCTGCGCGAGGATGCGCGGCTGCGCATGATAGTGGTGGATTGGCAGAGCTATTTGCAACCGCTGGCCGAGGCGATTCCGCCCGTTGCGCCGCCGGAGCGGGTTTGGCAACGCATACAACAACGCATCACCCCACGCAAGGTGCGCCCTGGCCTCTGGCGACGCCTGGAGTTTTGGCGGCCGGCGGGTCTCATGGCCGGGGCCTTGGCGGCGGCCTTGCTGATTTACATCGGCTTGTTGCCGCCCACCCCGGTCGCGCCGGGTTATATCGCCGTACTGAGCGACACGGCGGCGCGCCCGGTTTGGGTGGTGAGCGTGGCGCAGGCGACCGGCGAACTGACCATCAAGGCCGTGCAGCCCGAGCCGGTTGCGCCGGACAAGGCCTTGGAATTGTGGGCGCTGCCCAAGGGTCAGCCGCCGCGCTCGCTGGGTCTGCTGCCCGCGAGCGGCGTCAAGACCGTCGCGTTGAGCGGGCCATTGCATCAGATCCTGGCGAGCGCCACGGCTCTCGCGGTCAGTCTGGAGCCGCGCGGCGGTTCGCCCACCGGCCAGCCGACCGGGCCAGTGCTGTATCAAGGGCCGTGGCTGGCGTTATAAGGCTGCATCCAAAATCTGTACTCTCCCGTAATAGCGACGGTGTCACAGTAATTATCAACATGTCCATTAACTTACTATCAGGAGAGAAAAACATGAACACTTCAATGAAGCTCATCGCCTCGGCACTGGTTGTGCTGGGCATGATTCTGGCCGGCTGTGCGGAGACCATGCAAAAACCCAGCGCGAGTCTCTATGATCGTCTGGGCGGCAAGGGCGCCATCACTGCGGTGGTGGATGACTTTATCGGTAACGTCGCGGCAGACAAACGCATCAACGGTCGTTTCGCCAACGCCAACATCCCCCATCTGAAGGAAAAGCTGGTTGAGCAGATCTGCGCCGGTAGCGGCGGCCCCTGCACCTACACCGGCCTGGATATGAAGACCGCCCATGCCGGGATGAAAATCACCGATGCCGAGTTCGGCGCACTGGTGGAAGACCTGGTGAAGACCCTCGACAAGTTCAAGGTGCCCGCGCAGGAGAAAAACGAACTGTTGGGCATACTCGGCCCCATGAAGAAGGATATCGTGGGCGTTTAGCACAAGACCGTAGTAGTATTCAGACCGCCCTGTTGCAGTGACTGCAACAGGGCGGTTTTTTTAGAGGCATCGAAACATCGAGACAGACCCGCTACTTAATTCCATTGCCGGCAGGCATGAGACCGTGGTGCTGGTGCACGGGCTTTGGATGAAGGGACTCGCCATGACCTTGTTGGCGCAGCGGCTGCGCGGCTGCGGCTTTACCGTTGTGCATTTTTCCTACCTGTCGCTCGCCCGCTCCGTGAGCGAAAACGCCGCGCGGCTCGGCATGCTGCTCGCCTCGCTGAGCGCACCCGCGATCCATCTCGTTGGCCATAGCCTGGGCGGTCTGGTCATTCTCCGTTTGCTGAAAGATAAGCCGGATCTGCCGCCGGGCCGGGTGGTGTTGTTCGGTACGCCGTATGCGGGGAGTCATGCCGCGCGCGGCTTGGCCGGCCACGCGGCCACCCGCTGGCTGTTGGGTAAGAGTTATGAAGGCGGATTGCGTGGCAATGGTCCGGTGTGGCCGGGCGGGCGTGAGCTGGGGGTGATTGCGGGCTCGCGGCCATTGGGATTGGGCTGGCTGGCGCCCGGCCTTGGCAAGCCCAACGACGGCACGGTGGCGGTGGCGGAGACCCGCGTGCCCGGCGCTAACGCCGAGCTGACCTTGCCGGTGTCGCATACCGGCATGCTGTTCTCGGCCGAGGTGGCCGAGGCGGTGTGCCGGTTTTTACATACCGGGCGCCTCTAAAAATAGTGGATTTTGTCTTTAGGCAAGGCGAAATTCTGCGAGGAAGCGCAGTGTACACGCCAGTACATGAGCATTCCGAGCAGAATTTCAACGCGGCACAAAGACAAAAGACGCATTTTTAGAGGGCGCCCGACCGGCAGTTCTCGTGCGCCCCCTGCTAATGCTACACTGTGCAGCATGGCAGGTCACAGTAAATGGGCTAATATCCAGCACCGCAAGGGCGCGCAGGACGCCAAGCGCGGCAAAATCTTCACCAAGCTGATCCGTGAGATCACCACCGCCGCACGCCTCGGCGGGCCCGATGCTAAAAGCAATCCCCGGTTGCGCACGGCGATAGACAAGGCGCTGGTCAACAACATGACGCGCGACACCGTCGAGCGCGCGGTGAAGCGCGGCGCGGGCGCGCAGGAAGGCGATAACTACGAAGAGGTGCGCTACGAAGGTTACGGGCCGGGCGGCGCGGCGGTGATGGTGGACTGCATGACGGACAACCGGGTGCGCACCGTGGCCGACGTGCGCCACGCCTTCACAAAGTGCGGCGGCAACCTGGGCACCGACGGCTCGGTGAGCTATCTGTTCACCAAGCTCGGCATCCTTAGCTACGCGCCCGGCAGCGATGAAGATAAAATCATGGAGGCGGCGCTGGAGGCCGGCGCGCAGGATGTGATCACCAATGACGACGGCTCGGTAGACGTGTACGCTGCGCCTGACGATTTTGCGCAGGTAAAACAGGCCATGTTCGATGCGGGGTTTAACCCTGCGCAGGCCGAGGTCACCATGCACGCCTCCACCAGCGCAAAACTGGATACCGGCGACGCGCTGAAAATGCTCAAGCTGCAAGAGATGTTGGAAGATCTCGACGACGTGCAAAACGTCTATTCCAACGCGGACATTCCCGACGAGGTATTGGCCAAGGCGGGATGATGCGCATCCTCGGCATAGACCCCGGCTCGCTCATCACCGGTTTCGGCATCATTGATGTCAACGGCAACACGGCCTCTTATGTCGCCAGCGGCTGCGTGCGTTTACCGGGAGACGCGCTGCCCGAGCGTTTGAGAATTTTGTTCGAGGGCGTCCGCGAACTGGTGACCACCTACGAACCCACTCAGCTCGCCATCGAGCAGATCTTCATGCACCGCAACGCCGATTCCGCCCTCAAGCTCGGCCAGGCGCGCGGCGCGGCGATCTGCGCCGCCGCGACCCTCAACCTGCCGGTGCACGAATACACTCCCGCGCAGATCAAGCAGGCGATGGTCGGCAAGGGCAACGCCGCGAAGGAACAGGTGCAACACATGGTGAAGGTGTTATTGAAGTTGCCGGCCGTCCCGCAGGCCGATGCCGCCGACGCCCTCGCGGTGGCGTTGTGCCACTGTCACACCCAACAGGTGCTGAGTCACATCGGCGGCGCGCAGAGCTGGCAGAGGCGCAGACTGAAGGGCGCCATCTAAAAATGACGGATTTTGCTTCAAGACAAGGCGCAGCGCAGTCGAGCAGCGGTCGCTCCTGCGCGTCCTGCGCGTCCTGCGCCCGCGACATTGGTACGTCCCTGTACGGCACAGCATACACGCCAGTATGTGAGCAGCGCAGACAAGCTGCAACGGTCGCTCCTGCGCGTCCTGCGCCCGCGACATTCGTACTTCCTTGTACAGCACAGTATTGGAGCAAAAGACGCATTTTTAGAGGCGCCCTGAAATGATAGGCCGCTTGCACGGAACCCTGCTTGCCAAGCGCGTGCCGGTGCTGTTGCTCGATGTGCAGGGTGTAGGCTACGAACTCGAGGCGCCGATGACGACCTTTTATGAGTTGCCGGCGGTGGGCGCGGCGGTGACCCTGCATACCCACCTCGTGGTGCGCGACGACGCGCACCTGCTCTACGGCTTTGCGACGGAGGCGGAGCGCAGCCTGTTCCGCAGTCTGCTCAAGGTGAGCGGCGTCGGCGCCAAGCTCGCACTCACCATTTTGTCCGGGATCTCCGTTGATGGTTTCGTGCGCTGCGTGCAGAATAACGACAGCGCGAGCCTCACCCGCCTGCCCGGCATCGGCAAAAAAACCGCCGAGCGCCTGGTGCTGGAGATGCGCGATCGTCTGGCCGACTGGCATGCGCCGCCGGTCATTACCCTGGAGGGTAAGACCACCGTTGCCGGCGGTACGTCTGCGCCGGTCGCCGACGCCATCAGCGCACTGGTGGCGCTGGGTTATAAACCTCAAGAGGCGAGCCGCATGGTGCATGCGCTGGAGGTTGCGGATCTTGGCAGCGAACAAATTATCCGCCGGGTCTTGCAGTCGGTGGTGAAGACCTAGCCTGGCGCATGCTCAGACCGATATAAAACCTTCACTGCGGAGGACGCGGAGGAGAAATAAAACCTAATTCTCCGCGTCCTCTGCGGTGTATATTTACTCAGGAGTCAGAAAATAAGGCTACAACGTTATAATGTGACTCCTGAGTAAAAACCCTGTTTACTCTACCCCCACCCTGTCCCGCCCCCTCAATAGGGGGCGGAGACGTAGCATGAAGTGTAGTCTTAATTACTGACATCGGCCAGGCGCCGGTGCGCGAGCAGATGGAGATCTTCATCCACGCCGCCAAGCAGCGCGGCGAGGCCCTCGATCATGTGCTGATCTTCGGCCCGCCCGGACTCGGCAAGACCACGCTGGCGCACATCATCGCCAACGAACTGGGTGTCAAGCTGCGCCAGACCTCCGGGCCGGTGCTGGAGCGCGCCGGCGATCTCGCGGCGCTGCTCACCAATCTCGAACCTAACGACGTGCTGTTTGTGGACGAGATCCATCGTTTGAGCCCGGTGGTCGAGGAGGTGCTGTACCCCGCGCTGGAAGATTATCAACTCGACATCATGATCGGCGAAGGTCCGGCCGCGCGCTCCATCAAGCTGGACCTGCCGCCCTTCACCCTGGTCGGCGCGACCACCCGCGCGGGGCTGCTCACCTCGCCGCTGCGCGATCGTTTCGGCATCGTGCAGCGGCTGGAGTTTTACACGGTCGCGGATCTGCAACAGATTGTGCGGCGTGCCGCCCGTATCATGGATGTAGAAATTGACGAACAAGGCACGACGCAAATCGCCGGCCGCGCGCGCGGCACCCCGCGCATCGCCAACCGGTTGTTACGCAGGGTGCGCGATTACGCCCAGGTACGCGCACAGGGGCGCATCACCGCCGAGGTCGCCGACCGCGCCCTGGATATGCTGGATGTGGACAGCATCGGCTTTGACATGATGGACCGCAGGCTGTTGCTGGCGCTGATTCAGAAATTCGACGGCGGCCCGGTCGGCATCGAAAGCCTGGCCGCCGCCATCGGCGAGGAGCGCGGCACCATCGAGGACGTGCTGGAACCGTTTCTGATTCAACAGGGCTTCATGATGCGCACCTCGCGCGGCCGGGTGGCGACCCGCGCGAGTTATCTGCACTTCGGCCTCAGCCCGCCACAGACATCCCCCGCCGCAGGGACGCCGGACCTGTTTGGCGGCGAGCAGTCCTAATCCCCGCAATAGGGAATTTCTACTCGGATTGTCTGTCTATTGCACTATAATATGCTGACTCCAGGTTAAGGATTTGCCTACTCCCTTCAACAGGCCGCTGTTCGTACCCACTCCAAATTTAACGGCGCATCGCGATGATGAAGGAATTCTTATGGCAGGTTCGGGTATATTATGAAGACACGGACAGCGGCGGTGTGGTCTATCACTCCAATTACCTCAAGTTCATGGAGCGGGCGCGCACCGAGTGGCTACGCAGCCTGGGTTTCGAGCAGGACGTACTCGCCCGTGACGAGGGCGTAATCTTTGCGGTACGCTCCATCAACATGGAATTCCTCAAGCCGGGACGCTTTAATCAACTCTTGGATATCCGTTCAAAAATCGTGCGGCGCGGCAAGGCCAGTATGACCTTGGAACAAACCATCAGCCATAGCGCCGATCACAGTGTCTTGTGCAGCGGCCGCGTCAAGCTGGCCTGTCTGGATGCCGCCACGCTACGGCCGCAGCCTGTGCCACCATCCATATCGAGGGAGATCAATCGTGACGACTGACTTATCCATCGTCCACTTGTTGCTCAATGCGAGCCTGATTGTGAAGGCCGTCATGCTGCTGTTGCTGGCCACGTCGCTGATATCGTGGATGTTCATCTTCCGCAAGCGCGCGGACATCAAGCAGGCGCGGCTCGCGGCCGAGGAATTCGAAGAGCGTTTTTGGTCGGGCAAAGATCTGAATGCGCTCTATACTCAGGTTACGCGCGCGCCGCGGCTTGCGGGGACGGAGGCGATCTTCGAGGCCGGGTTCAAGGAATTTGCGCGGCTGCATAAACAGACCGGCATCGAGCCGATGGCGGTGGTGGAAGGTGCGCAGCGCAGTATGCGGGTGGCCCTGGCGCGCGAGATTGATACCCTGGAAATCCACCTGCCGTTTCTCGCCACGGTCGGTTCGACCAGCCCCTACATCGGCCTGTTCGGCACCGTGTGGGGCATCATGAATTCCTTCCGCGGTTTAAGCAACGTGCAGCAGGCGACCCTCGCCCTGGTCGCGCCCGGCATCGCCGAGGCCTTGATCGCGACCGCGATGGGGTTGTTCGCGGCCATCCCGGCGGTGATCGCCTACAACAGTTTTGCCAACGATGTTGAACGGCTCATCAATCGCTACGATACTTTTTTGGAAGAATTTTCCAGCATTCTGCAGCGGCAGGCGCACGGCTAATACATGAACGGGAAACGACAACGCACTCGCAGGCTGCCGATGGCGGAGATGAATGTAGTGCCCTACATTGACGTGATGCTGGTGCTGCTGGTGATCTTTATGATTACCGCGCCGCTGCTCGCCCAGGGCGTGAAGGTCAATCTGCCGCAGACCGCCTCCGAGCCGCTGCCGCCGGAGAAGAAAGAACCGGTGGTGGTCACGGTGGATGCCAACGGCGCGTATTATCTCAACATCGGCGAGCGTCACGACCAGGCCATCGAGGCCGATGCGCTGGTACAGACCGTTGCCGCGGTGTTGCGCAGACAACCCGACACGCCCATCCTGGTGCGCGGGGACGAGGGCGTAAATTACGGCAAGGTGGTCGAGGCCCTGTCACTGTTGCAAGGCGCGGGCGCCCCCAACGTGGGGCTGGTGACGGAATCACCGGCACAGTCCGCGCCGAAACAACGATGACTGCATGCTAAAGCTGCTCCGCAACAATCTGCGCGCGTTGAGTTTGGCGATACTGGTGCATGTCGCCCTGATCGTCATGCTGGTCATCAGTCTGGACTGGAAGCTGACGCCGCAGCCGGCCGGAGAACAGAAAGTGATACAGGCCACCGTGGTGGACGAGGCCAAGGTGCAGGCCGAGATGGAGAAGCTCACGCAACAGGATGTTCAGAAAAAACAGCAGGAACAGGAGCGCCAGAAACGGTTGGAGGAACAGGCGGAACAGGCTAAAAAGGCCCGCGAGGACGAGCACGCGCGTTTGGAGGAATTAAAACGGCAACAGCAGACCGAGGCCACGCGGCTGGAGCAACTCAAACAGGAACAGCAGGCCGCCGAGCAGCAGCGTCAGGAGCAGGCGCGCCTGCACGCCGAGCAGCAAAAGGCCGAGGCCGAGCGGCTGGAAAAAATCAAACAGGAACAACTTACCGCCGAGCAAAGGCGTAAGGAGGAAGAACAGCGCGCCGAAGCACTGAAGAAAAAACTCGCGGAAGAGGAAAAGCAGCGCAAGGAGACGGAACAGCAGCGCTTGGCGGAGGCGGAGACCAAACGTAAAATTGACGAGCAGAAACGTCAAAAGGCCGAGCAGGAGGCGCAACGGCGCCGCGAGGCCGAAGAGCAATTGAAACAGCAGCTTGCGGCGGAGCAGGCCGCCGGCGCCGAACAGAATCAGCAGTTGATCGCGCAATATGTGGCGCGCATTCAGCGCGAGGTCACCCAGAACTGGTTGCGGCCGCCCACGGCGCGGCTGGGCATGTCGTGCACGGTGATGGTGAATCTCGCCCCCAGCGGTGAGGTGCTCAACGCCCGGGTGGTGACGAGCAGCGGCGACACGGCCTTCGACCGCTCGGTGGAGGCGGCGGTGTACAAGGCCTCGCCCTTGCCGCTGCCGCCGGACCCGGCGCTGTTCGACTATTTCCGGGAATTGAATTTCATCTTTAAACCTTGAGGGACCAAGCCATGAGGACATTATTGCGTTTAATTAATTCATACTCCGCAGCATGCTGCGGAAACAACGCAATGGGGTATCCAAAGGGGAGAGACGCAGTTCTCCCCTTTGGTCGCAAGCGCGGATTTACTCCGCGCGCAGCGAAATCAAACAGGAAAATACCCCACGGTTTTACCGTGGGGTATTTGATTTTGACCGGCCTGTTGGCCGGCCTGGCGGCGGGCGTCCAGGCGGCGCCGCTCAGCATTGAGATCACTCGCGGCGTAGAGGGTGCATTGCCCGTCGCCATCGTGCCCTTCGATGAGGGCGGGCGCGCCGCACCTGAAGACGTCGCGCAGATCATCGCCGACGATCTCGCGCGCAGCGGCCGGTTTTCGCCATTGCCGCGCCAGGACATGATCGCGCAGCCGCACCAGGCCGCGCAGATCAATTTCGCCGACTGGCGCGTGCTGGGCATGGAGGGCCTGGTGATCGGCCAGGTGCGCACCGCCGGCGCGGATCGCTACAGCGTTCAATTCCAGCTCTTTAATGTATTCAAGGGCGACCGCCTGGTGGGCTATAACATCAGCACCACCAGCCGGGAACTGCGCCGCACCGCGCATCAAATCAGCGACATTATCTATGAAAAACTGACCGGCCAGCCCGGCGCTTTCGATACCCGCATCGCCTACGTGACGACCTCGGGGCCCGCCAGTTTTTCCCTGCAAGTGGCCGACTCCGACGGCTACAACCCGCAGACTATCCTGACCTCGAAGCAGCCCATCCTGTCGCCGGCCTGGTCGCCCGACGGTACCCGGCTCGCCTATCTCTCGTTCGAGAATCGCCGCCCGCAGATCTTTATCCAGGAGCTCGCCTCCGGTTCACGTGAACGGATTGCCTCGTATCCGGGCCTGAACGGCGCACCGGCCTGGTCGCCGGATGGACGGCGGCTGGCGCTCACGCTTTCCAAGGACGGGAATCCCGAGATTTATGTGCTAAACTTGGCCAGCAAAGCCCTGCAACGCCTCACCGACAACAGTGCGATCGATACCGAACCGGCTTGGTCGCCGGATGGTAATACCATCCTGTTTACTTCCGACCGGGGCGGAAAACCGCAGCTTTATAAAATGTCCGCTGGCGGCGGCGAGGCGCAGCGCGTCACCTTCAATGGTGACTACAATGCCCGCGGGGTGTTTTCACCCGACGGCGCCATGCTGGCGATGGTGCACAGAGAAGGCGGTAATTACCGCATCGCGGTGCAGGACTTGAGCAGCGGCGAAGTGAAGGTGTTGAGCGAGCGTTCTCTCGATGAATCGCCGAGCTTCGCACCCAACGGCAGCATGGTGCTCTACGCGACCGGAGATCAAGGCGTGCTGGCGGCGGTCTCCGTGGACGGGCGGGTGCGGCAACGGCTGGCCCTGCAGGAAGGCAATGTGCGCGAGGCGGTGTGGTCGCCGTTCGGCCGTAAAACCGATTTTGAATCTCTTCAACCTTGAACAGCGTGTTGCTACACAACTAAATTGAAAACATTAAGGAGCGATTATGAAGTTATTAAGCAAAGGGTTACTAATTATTTTATCTGCAATCGTATTGTGGGGCTGTCAGACGACTGCTACCCCGGAAGGCGGCGCCAAGGTTGAAGACCGCAGCAGCGGCGCAGGCGGCGCCACGGCCGGGGCGGCGACCGAAGGCGGAACCTTCAGCGGCGACCCGCTCGATGATCCGTCCAGCCCGTTGTCGCAGCGCATCGTCTACTTCGATCTTGACAGCAGCGATGTCAAAGCCGAGGATCGCGCCACCGTTACGGCGCATGGCAAGTATCTGGCCGGCAACGCCAATGCCTCGGTGACCCTGGAAGGACACGCGGATGAACGCGGCTCGCGCGAATACAATCTCGCATTGGGCGAGCGCCGCACCAACGCCGTGCGTCAGTTGTTGTTGGCCGAGGGGGCCGCTGCGCAGCAGATCCAGACCGTCAGCTACGGCGAGGAAAAGCCTGCCGATCCCGCGCATAATGAAGAAGCCTGGTCGCTCAACCGGCGCGTGGAATTTGTCTACAACCGTAAATAATAGCAATGGCATTTACGGCACTGCGAGCAACACCCCCGCTATTGGCGGGGCGGTTGCTAAGAAGTTCATTAGTAAGGCGACACTCTCCTATACGTTCACTCCCCCTGTCTAGGGGGAGAGACAGGGTGGGGGTAAGTAAAATGGGATTTTTACTAGGAAGAAACATAGTAAGCGATATCCGCTTACTTTGTTTCTTCCTAGTGTTATTGAGCTTGGGCGCGGCCGCCTGGAGCGCGCCGCGCGATGAAGAACTGACGCTCGATGAGCGTGTCGCCCGCCTCGAACAGCAGGCGCGCAATCAAAGCCTGGCAGAGTTGTTTTCCCGGCTGGACAGTCTGCAACGTGAAGTGCAGCGCATGCGGGGCAAGATCGAGGAACAAGGTCACCAGATCGAGCAATTTCAGCGCGGCCAGAAAGAAACTCAGCAGGCGCTGGAGCGGCGCATCGAAGCACTCGAACAGCGCAGCAGTGCGCCAACGCCGCCGCCCGTTGGCGCTGGCATCCCTCCGGTTGCTCCGTCCGCAACAGGCGCCCCGCCGGCATCAACGGTACCAGCCCCAGACAACGCCGAGAACCCGGAACTACAACCTGCGGCGACTGACGCCGGCAACGAGGCGGCCGCCTATCAGCAGGCCTTTGACCTGCTCAAGAAGGGCAGCTACGAAAAGGCGATTGCGGCCTTCCTTGATTTCCTGAAACGCTATCCAAACGGCGCCAACGCCGGCAACGCACAGTATTGGCTGGGCGAGACCTACTACGTCACCCGTAAATTCAAGGAGGCCCAGCAGGCCTTCCAAACCTTGCTCGACCGTTACCCAAACAGCCCCAAACAGCCCGACGCCAGCCTCAAGATCGGCTTTGTCCATTATGAACAGGGCGAGTGGGCCAAGGCCCGCAAGACCTTGGGCGAAGTCGCCAGCCGCTATCCCGGCACCGCCGCCGCCAAGCTCGCACAGGCGCGCCTCGACAAAATGCAGAAAGAAGGGCGTTAACGGCTGTGAGGAGTTAGGAGTGAGGGGTGAGGCGTGAGGCGTAAAGTGCTGTTGCTCCTCACGCCTTACGCCCCACCCCCTAACACCTGTAGTAGAATATCCCATGCCGTCACAAGTACTTCCGGATGTTCTAGCCGAAAATCCCGTCGCGCAACAACGCCTGCGCGTCACCGAAATCTTTTATTCCCTGCAAGGCGAGACACGCACGGTGGGGTTGCCGACGGTGTTCGTGCGCCTCACCGGCTGTCCGTTACGCTGCGGCTACTGTGACACCGCTTATGCCTTTCACGGCGGGGAATGGCGCGGTATCGCCGACATCCTCAAGGAAGTGGCAAGGTATCAACCGCATTATGTCACGGTCACGGGCGGTGAGCCGTTGGCTCAGAAGGTGTGCCTGACCCTGCTCAGCCGGTTATGCGACGCGCACTACGAGGTCTCGCTGGAGACCAGCGGCGCATTGGATATTTCCCAGGTAGACCCCCGCGTTATCAAGGTGGTGGACCTGAAGACGCCCGGCTCCGGCGAAGCGGACAAAAATCTCTACAGTAATCTCGCCCGTCTCTCACCCCGCGATCAGATCAAGTTTGTGCTGTGCGACCGCGCCGATTACCAATGGGCAAAAGACATCCTGAGCGAATACGATCTGACCTCGCGCTGCGAAGTACTGTTCTCGCCGAGTCATCAACAACTTAACGCTACTGTGCTCGCCGATTGGATACTTGCCGACCGCCTGCCGGTGCGTTTGCAAATCCAGCTCCATAAATATCTGTGGGGCGAGACGCCTGGCAAATGAACGCCGCCGTCATCCCTCTTAACGCAGGCCACAACAAGGCCGTGGTCTTATTGTCCGGCGGCATGGATTCGGCCACCACTTTAGCCATCGCCAAAGGCCTCGGCTTCGAGTGTTATGCCCTGACGTTCGATTACGGCCAGCGCCACCGCGCGGAACTCGACGCCGCAGCACGCATCGCCGGGCAACTGGGCGCGGCCGGCCACAAGATTTTGAAATTGGAGTTGAGCTCTATCGGCGGCTCCGCGCTCACCGAGCACAGCATCCCGGTGCCGGTTACGTCCAGCAGTGACGTACAGGGAAGAACTAATGTCGAGGGAGGCAGGACGCCGGGAGCGACCGGCATCCCCATTACCTACGTGCCCGCGCGCAACACGATCTTCCTTGCCCTCGCGCTCGCCTGGGCCGAGGTGCTGCACGCCTGGGACATCTTCATCGGCGTCAATGCCGTGGACTACTCCGGTTATCCCGATTGCCGCCCGCAGTTCATCGAGGCCTTCACCAAACTCGCCGGCGTGGCGACCAAGGCCGGCGTGGAAGGAGGACGGTTTACCTTCCACACCCCTCTCATCCATTTGAGCAAGGCCGAGATCATCCGGGAAGGGATGCGCCTTGGGGTGGACTATGCTCTCACCGTGTCGTGCTACGCCGCAGACGACGACGGCCGCGCCTGCGGGCGATGCGATGCCTGTCGCTTGCGCGTGGCGGGCTTTCAATCCGCCGGCGTGGCCGACCCTACGCGCTATCAATAACGCCAAGGTCAGGACTTTTGGTTAGTCTTCTTACAAGATAAAACCCGCACGAAATGACCATTAATTCGCGAAAGTAAATCTGATATAGTTGTGCTTGGGTTAAAGTTGTGCTTGGGTTAAGGTATGTGTAGTTGCGCCGCTTTGACTTGCCGTCTAAGAGGCAGCGATGCTACCGCACCTTGTCCTCCAGACCGATGATCGAAGGTGCACTGTTGAATTTGCCGCAGTCATTATACTCATTTAAAGGAGCCGATTATGCCTGAGAAAAGCATAAATAACTTGCTGCTTGCAACCCATGTTCTCGTCCTTGTCGTCCTGTTGTTCTCATCCTCCGTCGTCTATGCCTTGCCGAGCTTCGAACGTCAGACCGGAAAGGACTGCACGGACTGCCATGTCACCTTTCCGGAACTTACCCCGTTCGGGCGGCAATTCAAGCTGCGCGGTTATACCCTCGGCAAACAGGCTTTTCCATTGGCGGGCATGATACAAGCCTCCATGACATCAACCAAGAATTTCGCGGGCATCGATTCTGCGGAGTTTCCAAAAAACAATGAGTTCGTGTTACAGGCCGCCAGTTTGTTCTACGGCGGTAAAATCACCGATCACTCCGGCGCGTTCTCCCAATGGACCTACGACGGCGTGACGCACGATACCCAAATAGACAACACGGACATCCGCTATGCGAACACCACCCGCGTCAACGGGAAGGAGTTGATCTATGGATTGACCCTGAACAACAATCCGACCGTGCAGGACATCTGGAACAGCACGCCGGTATGGCGTTTCCCTTTTGCCAGTTCAAGCGTTGCCATCACGCCGACCGCCTCGCCCCTGATTGAGGGCGGACTTGCCGCGCAAGTGGCCGGGCTGGGCGCCTACACCTTTTGGAATAACAACGTTTATGCGGAGCTCAGCGCTTATCACACCGCCAATGGAGCGTTGTCGGTATTTCGCACCGGCACGGACGCGGCGGCGGGCGGCCGTAACGAATTGAAAGGGCTCGCGCCGTATTGGCGCCTGGCGGTCGAAAACGACTGGGACAACCACACCCACTCCCTGATGCTGGGCGCCTTCGGCCTGATTGCGGATAAGTACCCGGACAACACCAACCCGACCGGCCCCACCGATCGCTTCAAGGATATCGGGGTGGACGCCCAGTATCAATTTATCACCGACGCGCACAGATTTTCCGCTCAGGCCAGCCTTATCCGCGAAAAACAAGACTGGAACGCCACGTTTCCGTCCGGCGGCGCGGCCAATCCTTCCGATGTGCTCAAAACATTCAATGCCAAGCTCATGTACTACTACCAACGCAAGTATGGGACGGCGCTTGCCTATTTTTCCACAACCGGCGATACGGATGCCGGGCTTTACGCACCGGCGGCGGTTACGGGAAGCAGCAGCGGCAGCCCCAACAGCCGTGGCTACATCATGGAATTGAATTACCTGCCCGAGCTGCCCTGGGGCGATATCAGGCTAACATTGCAATACACCGCCTATCAGAAATTCAACGGCGCCAGCAGCAACTATGATGGGGCAGGCCGCAATGCATCCGACAACAACACGCTGTATTTAAATGCGTGGTTCATGTTTTAGGTCGGCGGTTTCCAGCATCCACGGCACCGGCATCCGAAATTTGCGCAAATACTGACCCAGGTTACCCTCTGATCCAGTATTCAGGTAAGTGTTGCACATTAAGATGTACATTTTCAGCCATCTGCGAAGGAATATTCAGGACCGCCCTGACAAAGCGGCAATTTTCATATCTTAAAACCTTCTCGACCAACGGTTTTTGAGCAGAACCATGGCAATCGCTAGGCGCTACGATTAAAATAAGAGATTGCCCTCATCCCTATCCTTTCTCCCGGAGGAGAAGGGGGCGAGCCGAGGCGCTGCGCGTACTTTATATTATTTGGGCCGTTAGCTCAGCCGGTAGAGCAGCAGACTTTTAATCTGTTGGTCGTGCGTTCGATCCGCACACGGCCCACCACTTTGCACCGTTACGGTGCGGGCCAGAATGGTCCATAAATTTTCCACTTCACAAAATGTACAGGGTCCGGTTAAATGAAGCTGGCCGGCGAGATGTTTCACCCCCTGGCATCTGTGGCAAGGTCACCTTTGGAATAGTATGAGGGTCTGTTCCTTGGTCTGGTCGCCATGGGTGGCCTTCAGCGTCGCCTCATAGCGCGTACCGCGCTGCTTGATGAGTGGCTCGAAGGCAAAGTCAAAATAGCCCCCTGAGTCAGTCTGCAGACTCTTCTTGAGGATGTTTTGTTTGACGCCAAACGGCCCCACGATGGAGGTGCTGGCTTCGACCTCCACGTCTATGTTGGTGTTGGGCCAGCTACGTCCCCGCACCTCGATCTTGTTACCGCTGACCTCATTGTTGTTGGCAGGGCCGTAAATATCGAGCGGCAAAAGCCTGTCGGTGCTTTCCCCGGGCTGAACGGCAAAACTCCATGCCGCACGGGCGGAGTTCCCGGCCAAGTCTTTGGCGAGTATCTCCACGCGATACTGGCCCCGCTCCAGACCTTGCGGGATTTGATGCTTTACGGCGCTGGCGGTAATGCCGCTGTCGCGGGTGACATCCCGGTCATTAAGCAGGATGCGCACGGAACGGGGGTCTACGCCCGACCCGCTGCCATCGTCGAGCGTGGCCGATATAATGATAGGGTTAGGGATGGAGACGGTCTCGCCGTCAAAGGGCCGCAGGTTTTTAATAACCGGGGAGTCTTTATCCTTGCCCATCTGCTCAAGTCGGGCGTGCGCCGATTGTTCACCCAGCACCAATGTAGCCGTTATATTGACGCCCGGCGGGAAGTTGTCATCGCGGCGGATGGTGTAGCGGCCTTCGTAAACGCCCGAGCCAACCGTAGTCTCGGCCAGAGGGAGATTTTTCCGCCACGCCTTCAATCGAGAAACCCGCCTTGGCATTGGGGGCGCCTTTGAGCGTGAATTTTAGCTCAGTGCCGGGGTCCATCCCCTGCACCGGGGCCATCCTGAATTGCTCAATCACCGGCAGCACGGGTTTGGGCGTCGCCACCGGGGCTGCTTTGGCGATCATGAGCGGCTGATCCAGCTTTGCGGTTGCGACCCGGCTCCCGCGGCGCAGGCGGCGCGCACGACGGTGTTGGCGGTGAGGCGATCCTTGAGTTTGATGGTGTATTCCGCTTCATAGATCCCCGGTTCAACTTCTTGCATGGGAATGATGCGTTTCACACCCGTAATCCTGAGTGTCGCCTTTGAAGCGGGTGTGCCTTCCAGGGTAAAAACCAGATCGGTTCCGGGGTCGAGTTTGTCCACGGCGTCCACCTCAAAACTGTCTATTTGAGGCGTGACCACGGGGGCGGCTTGAGCAAGGCCGGGCGCTATGGTTGCGCCGAGAAACAAGGCTGGGGAAACAAACAGTGTACGGACTGGTATCATAAAGTCTCCTTTAGCCGCAGATCAGAGAGGGCGCCTTCACGGGCTCGTTTATTCAATGCTACTCCTTCCGAAAACCGGCTACAATCTTAACGGTTTGAAGATCAATTCAATATGAGTTAATTCACATTATGCACACCACCCTGGTACATGTTCATGTGCTGTCCCAACACATAGACGACTTCATCACCGCCACCCAGGCCAATCACGAGGCCTCGGTGCGTGAGCCCGGCAACCGGCGTTTCGATGTGCTGCAGTCGGCGGAAGACCCGGCTCGTTTTATTTTGTACGAGGCCTACGCTACGGCGGAAGACGCCGCGGCTCACAAGCAGACCGCGCATTATCTGAAGTGGCGTGACGCGGTGGCGAATTGGATGGCCGCCCCAAGACAGGGAGTCACCTACCGCGGTTTATTTCCGCAAGAGAAGTCCGCGTGAACATTCCGGCTTTCAGCCTGTCGCGTCTTCCACAAATTATATTCGGTGCCGGCCGTTTCAAAGAGACAGCGGATCTCGTCGCCTCGTTCGGTATGCGCGCATTGGTTGTCACGGGCGCACATAGCTTGCAATGCACCATACATTGGCACTCGTTGACAGAGGCGTTAAAGCAATCCGGAATTTCGTGGGAACACATCACTGTGGCCGGCGAGCCCTCCCCGGCGTTTGTGGATCAGGCCGTGCGTGATCTGCGCGAAGCGCGGATCGAAGTGGTGCTGGGTGTTGGCGGCGGGAGCGTTTTGGATGGCGCAAAGGCGATCGCCGGCCTGTTGCGGGTGGACCACTCCGTGATGGATTATTTGGAGGGCGTCGGTCCCGAGCTGCCTTATCAAGGCCCTGCGCTGCCGTTCATCGCCGCGCCTACAACAGCGGGCACCGGCAGCGAGGCGACCAAAAATGCGGTGTTAAGCCAGCCGGGCAAACAGGGCTTCAAGAAATCATTTCGCCACGAATTGCTGGTGCCGCGTTACGCGGTGGTAGATCCGGAACTGCTGGCTACGTGCCCGCCGGAACTCATCGCCGCCAATGGCATGGATGCGCTCACCCAGCTGATCGAATCCTATGTCTCCCTCAAGGCCAATCCCTTTACCGACGCGCTTGCCTGGAGCGGCATCGAGGCGGCGCGCGATGGTTTGCTGCCCTGGTATGAACAGGGCGGCGCGCAAAGCCGCAACATGGCGTATGCCGCGCTGCTCTCCGGTATTACGCTCGCTCAGGTAGGTCTGGGTTCGGTGCATGGCCTCGCATCACCGTTGGGCGCCTTCTTTCCGATTCCACACGGTGTCGTCTGCGGTACGCTGGTCGCGGCGGCGAGCGAGATCAATATCCGCGCGCTACAGAGCCGTGAACCTGAGCATCCCGCGCTGATAAAATATGCGCGGCTGGGTGAACTGCTTACTCGAAACGAGTACAGCAACACCATAGTGGCGTGCAACGCACTTATAAAAATCTTAACCGATTGGACAGAGCGGCTCAGCTTGCCGCCGCTGAGAAATTACGGAGTAACCACCGCCGACGTTGAGCACATTGTAAAACACTCGCGCGGCAGCAGCATGAAGACCAATCCGATTGTGCTTACGGATGAGGAGGTTGGAGAGATTTTACAGATGAGGCTTTGACAAGTTACTCATAAGTCAGTAATTAAGACTACACTTCATGCTACGTCTCCGCCCCCTATTGAGGGGGCGGGACAGGGTGGGGGTAGAGTAAACAGGGTTTTTACTCAGGAGTCACATTATAACGTTGTAGCCTTATTTTCTGACGTTGCTTCTCCTCCGCGTCCTCAGTGGTGAAGCCTTTTCATCACAAGAATAAGGTTACTCCACCGTCACCGACTTCGCCAGGTTACGCGGCTTGTCCACATCGGTGCCTTTGAGGACCGCGACATGGTAGGCAAGCAGTTGCAGTGGCACGGTATAAATAATCGGTGAGACATAGTCCTCACTGTGCGCGACGTTAATGACCTCTACCCCCTCAGTGGATCTTACCCCGGAGGAGGCGTCGGCAAACACAATCAACTGGCCGCCGCGCGCGCGCACCTCTTGCAAATTGGACTTGAGCTTTTCCAGGAGGTCGTTGTTGGGCGCGACGGCGATGACGGGCATATCGGCATCCACCAGCGCCAGCGGGCCGTGCTTCAGCTCGCCGGCCGGATAGGCCTCGGCATGGATGTAAGAGATTTCCTTGAGCTTCAACGCGCCTTCCATCGCGACGGGATAGTGCGCGCCGCGCCCCAGGAACAAGGCGTGATTTTTGTCGGCAAAGCGTTCGGCGAGGATTTGAATCTGTTTATTGAGTTCCAGGGTCTGCGTGATCTGGGCGGGCACCCGCTCGAGTTCGCGGACGATCTCCCCCTCCAATTCCTTGCTCATGCCGTGCCTGCGGCCCAATACCACCACCAGGATGAGCAGAGCGACCAGTTGCGTGGTGAAGGCCTTGGTGGAGGCGACGCCGATCTCGGGCCCGGCGCGGGTCATGAGCACCAACTCGGACTCGCGCACCAGCGAACTCTCCGGCACGTTGCAGATCGCCAGCGAATGTCCAAAGCCCAGTTTTTTCGCCTCATGCAGGGCGGCCAGGGTGTCGGCGGTCTCGCCGGATTGCGACAGCGAGACGATGAGCGAGTTACGCCGCACGACCGGTTTCCGGTAGCGGAATTCACTCGCCACTTCCACGCTGCACGGGACGCCCGCCAACGACTCCAGCCAGTAACGCGCAATCATCCCGGCGTGGTAACTGGTGCCGCAGGCGATGATGTGTACCCCTTGAATCTCGTCGAATATCTTGCCGGCGCCGGGCCCGAAAGACTCTTCCAGGACCCGCCCTTCGAAGATGCGGCCCTCCAGGGTGTCGCTCACCGCGCGCGATTGCTCAAAAATCTCCTTGAGCATGTAATGCCGGTATTCGCCGCGTTCAACCGCATCCGCCGTCAAGTTGCTGATATGGATCTTACGATCCGCCTGTAGGCCGGCTGAGTTGATGACACGCACACTGTCTTTGGTGATATCGGCGATGTCGCCGTCTTCGAGGATGATAAAGCGCCTGGTCACGGGCAACAGCGCCGCCACGTCCGAGGCGATGAAGTTCTCCCCCTCGCCGAGGCCGATCACCAGAGGACTGCCGCGCCGGGCCGCGACGAGGCGGTTGGGGTCCGTAACACTGATGACACCTAGTGCGTAGGCGCCCAGCAATTCCGCGACGGTTGCGCGCACGGCGTCAAATAAATTATCACCCGATTGCAGGTGGCTGTGTATTTGATGCACCACCACCTCGGTGTCGGTCTGCGAGGTGAATTCGTACCCCGCCTTGATCTGCTGGGCGCGCAGTTCTTCATGATTTTCGATGATGCCGTTGTGCACCACGGCCACAGTGCCGCGGCAGATGTGCGGGTGGGCATTGGCCTCACTGGGCGCGCCGTGCGTGGCCCAGCGCGTGTGCGCGATGCCGGTATGGCCCAGCAGCGACTTGCCGATCAGATGCTGCTCAAGCTCGGTGACCTTCCCCACCGCGCGCGCCCGCGCAAGCTTACCCTTTGCATCCAGCACCACCGCGCCGGCTGAGTCGTAGCCCCGGTATTCCAGCCGTTTGAGGCCCTCCACCAGGGAACCTAGCACGTCGCGTTGGGCGACTGCACCGACTATTCCGCACATAATTAGAACCTCGTAAAGAGTGAGGGGTAAGGGGTGAGGAGAAACCCGCTTTACCTCTCACTCCTCACTCCTAACGCCTCACGTCCAATGCCTTACTCCTTCCCTTTGACTTTTTTCACCGGCCGCTTCCAGTTTTCCCGCGTCTCTTGTTGGGCGCGGCTGAGTGTGAGCTTGTCCGGCGGTACATCACGGGTAATCGTGGAACCCGCGCCGATGGTCGCGCCACGACCCACGGTGACCGGCGCGACCAGTTGCGTATCCGAACCGATGAATACCCCGTCTTCAATCACGGTTTGATGCTTGCTCGCCCCGTCATAATTGCAGGTGATAGTCCCCGCGCCGATGTTCACGTCGCGCCCCACGGTGCTATCGCCCACGTAGCTCAGGTGATTGATCCTGGAATTCGCGCCGACCGTGGACTTTTTGATCTCGACAAAGTTGCCGATATGCGTCCCCTCGGCGAGTCTGGTTTCAGGACGGATGCGCGCGAAGGGACCGATGCGGCAACCGGCGGCGATGACGGCATCCTCGATGACGCAATTCGGCAGTATCTGTACATCGTCGCCGATGGCGGTGTTGCGGATCCAGTTATTGGGGCCGATCCGCACCCGGTCACCCAGCGTTACCTTGCCCTCGATGATGACATTGATATCCAGCACCACATCCGTGCCCACCGTCAGCTCGCCGCGCAGGTCAAAGCGCGCCGGGTCGCACAACGTCACGCCCTGTAACATAAGCTGCTCGGCCTGGGTGCGCTGGTGATGACGCTCCAGTTCGGCGAGTTGTTGTTTGGTGTTGACGCCCATGATCTCAGTAGCTGTATCGGCCAGCACAGTGGCGATCTTGACCCCTTCCCGCACCGCCAGTGCGATGATGTCGGTAAGATAATATTCGTTCTGGCTGTTGTTGTTGGAGATTTGAGACAGCCAGCCCCTCAGCCGCTCCGCGGGCATGGCCATCATACCGGTGTTGACCTCGCCGATCTCGCGCTCGATGGGTGTCGCATCCTTGTGTTCGACGATGCGCAGCACCTGGCCTTGGCCATCGCGCGCAATGCGGCCGTAGCCTTGCGGATCGGCAAGGCGCGCGGTGAGCAAACCAAAACCTTCCCGGCCGGCTTGGGTAAGCAATTTTTGCAGCGTTGCCGCGCTGATCAACGGCACATCGCCATAGAGTACCAATACGGTGTCGGCAGCGGGGATGTGCGGTAACGCCTGAGCTATTGCATGGCCGGTACCCCACTGTGGGGCCTGCTCCACCCATTGTACCGGAAGCCGGATCAGTTGTTTAGGCACGGCGTCGCCGCCATGGCCGTAAACGACCAGGATCTTGCCGGCGTCCAGCTTCAGGGCGGTGGCGACGACATGCTCAAGCAGGGATTTTCCGGCCAGGCGATGCAGCACCTTGGGAAGCGGGGAACGCATGCGCGTGCCCTGTCCGGCGGCGAGGATGACAACGCTTAGGCCCATAGCTTTAAGGATAAACCAGCAGGCTGTTCAAATACAGCCTGCGTGCGGGGCAGGGGTGCGCAGGAGCGGCCGAGTTGGAAAAGGCCAAGGACGGCCTTTTTTCAACATCCTGATAGGGGCAGCGTCGAGGAGAGCCTTGACGCAAGGTGGGGATCAGCGTCCTGATTTTTTGCGCAGGCGCTTGATGGTTTCGAGCTGCGCCACCGCCTCGGCCAGTTCAGCCTGGGCCTTGGCGATTTCCATCGTCCCGGTCTTGTTTTTCATGGCCTCTTCTGCGGCGCGCTTGGCCTCCAGTGACTTGGCCTCGTCCAGGTCATGCGCGCGCAGCGCGGTGTCGGAGAGGATGGTGACCACATGCGGCTGTATCTCCAGCATGCCGCTGGAGACGTAAAAGGACTGCTCCTCGCCGCCGGGCAGTTCAACGCGCACTTCACCCGGACGCAGCGTGGTGAGCAAGGGGGCGTGGCGCGGCAGGATGCCGAGTTCGCCCATCACGCCGGGGGCGAACACCCGCTCCGCGGTACCGGAGAAAATCTCCGCCTCGGCGCTTACGATGTCTACGTGCAGGGTCATGGCCATAATCAAACAGAGCAAAGATACAAGAGAAATGAGAAAAGTAAAAGCTCTTCTGCTTCCCTGCCCATCTTTTCTCTTGCCTCTTTTCTCTTGCCTCTGTATTTCAAAGCGTCTTCGCCTTCTCTACCGCCTCATCAATCGTCCCGACCATGTAGAACGCCTGCTCCGGCAGGTGGTCGTATTCGCCGTTGACAATGCCCTTGAAGCCGCGGATGGTTTCTTTGAGCGTCACGTATTTTCCGGGACTGCCGGTGAATACTTCGGCCACGTGGAACGGCTGCGACAGGAAGCGCTGTATCTTGCGCGCGCGCGCCACGGCCAGCTTGTCTTCCGGCGACAGTTCGTCCATACCCAGAATCGCGATGATGTCGCGCAGTTCCTTGTAGCGTTGCAGGGTGGCCTGCACCGAGCGCGCCGTGTTGTAGTGCTCTTCGCCCACCACCAGCGGATCGAGCTGGCGCGAGGTGGAATCCAGCGGGTCCACGGCGGGATAAATACCCAGTGAAGCGATATCACGCGACAGCACCACGGTGGAATCCAGGTGCAGGAAGGTGGTCGCGGGAGACGGATCGGTCAAATCGTCGGCGGGCACGTACACCGCTTGAATTGAAGTAATCGAGCCGACCTTGGTCGAGGTGATACGTTCTTGCAGGCGGCCCATTTCCTCCGCCAGCGTCGGCTGGTAGCCCACGGCGGAAGGCATGCGGCCCAGCAGCGCCGATACTTCGGTGCCGGCCAGGGTATAGCGGTAGATGTTGTCCACGAAGAACAGAATGTCGCGGCCTTCGTCGCGGAAGGCCTCGGCCATGGTGAGACCGGACAGCGCAACGCGCAGACGGTTGCCGGGCGGCTCGTTCATCTGGCCGAACACCATCGCCACCTTGGATTCGGGCAGGTTGTCGAGTTTGATGACGCCCGCTTCCGACATTTCGTGATAGAAGTCGTTACCCTCGCGCGTGCGCTCGCCCACACCGGCGAACACCGACAGACCGGAGTGCTCCTTGGCGATATTGTTGATCAGCTCCAGCATGTTCACGGTCTTGCCCACGCCCGCGCCGCCGAACAGGCCGACCTTGCCGCCCTTGGCGAACGGACACACCAGGTCAATGACCTTGATGCCGGTTTCGAGCAGGTCTACCGAAGGCGACAGCTCGTCGAATTTCGGCGCCTTCGCATGAATGGGACGGCGTTCGCCGGATTTGATCGGGCCGACGTCGTCTATCGGACGGCCGAGCACATCCATGATGCGGCCCAACGTGCCGTGACCGACCGGCACCGAAATCGGTGCGCCGGTATTTTTTACCTTCATGCCGCGGCGCAGGCCGTCGCTCGAACCCATCGCAATGGTGCGCACCACGCCGTCGCCCAGTTGCTGCTGCACCTCGAAGGTAAGGCCCGGCTCGGCGCTGCTGTTGACCTGCTCATCGAGCAATAAGGCGTCATACACCCTGGGCATCCCCTCGCGCGGGAACTGCACGTCCACCACCGCGCCGATGCACTGAACTATCGTTCCTGGATTCATGTTCACATTCCTCTACAAAAATTAAAATGCGTTTACTGAAAATTCGTTTTGCCTGCCGCCCCCTCCCCGGCCCTCTCCCCAAAGGGGCGAGGGGGAGTGGGTTGCCTGCTCCCAGAGGGAGCAGGGTCTGTTTACACGGCTGCGGCGCCGCCCACGATTTCCGACAGCTCCTTGGTGATCGCCGCCTGGCGGGTCTTGTTGTAAACCAGTTTCAATTCGTCAATCACGTTGCCGGCGTTGTCGGATGCGGACTTCATCGCCACCATGCGCGCGCTTTGCTCGGAGGCCAAGTTTTCCGCCACCGCCTGATACACCAACGCCTCGATATAGCGCACCATGACGGCGTCTATCGCGGTTTTCGCGTCCGGCTCGTACAGGTAATCCCACACGCCCTCGGCGCCGCCGCTCAGCTTTTCGCCGGACAGCGGCAGCAGTTGCTCCATCACCGGCTCCTGCTTCATGGTGTTGATGAAACGGGTATAAAAAATATACAGCGCGTCAATATCGCCGCTGGAATAATCATCCAGCATCACCTTTACCGCGCCGATCAGTTTTTCCAGATGCGGCGTGTCGCCGAGGCCGGTGACTTGCGACGTGATGCGCGCGCCCAGGCGGTTCATGAAACCCAGCCCCTTGTTGCCGATGGGGCAGACCCGCGTGCCGGTCTTGGCGCCTTCCCATTCCTTCAGCTTGCCCAGCGCCAGGCGCAGCACGTTGGTGTTAAGGCCGCCGCACAAACCCTTGTCGGAGGTGACCACAATCACGCCCACGTTCTTGACCTCAGCACGCTTGACCAGGAACGGATGGCGGTACTCCACGCTGGCGCGGCTCATGTGCGCGGCGACGTTGCGTATCTTTTCGCCATAGGGACGCGACGCGCGCATGCGCTCCTGCGCCTTGCGCATCTTGGATGCCGCCACCATTTCCATCGCCTTGGTGATCTTGCGCGTGTTCTGCACGCTCTTGATCTTGGCGCGTATTTCCTTGCCGCTGGCCATGTCTAGTACACCGCGGTTTTCTTGAACTCTTCGATGGCGAGCGCCAGGGCCTTCTCCGCCTCGGCGTCGAGATCCTTGGTGGTGGTGATCTTGTCTACGATCGCGGCGTGTTTGCTCTTCATGTAGGCATGCAGCGCGGACTCAAAGGCCAGCGCCTTCTTCACTTCCACGTCGTCAAAATAGCCCTTGTTCACCGCGAACAGCGTGACCGCCATTTGCGCCACGCTCATCGGCGCGTACTGCGGCTGCTTCATCAGTTCGGTCACCATGCGGCCGCGCTCCAACTGCTTGCGCGTGGCCTCGTCCAGGTCCGAGGCGAACTGCGCGAAGGCGGCCAGTTCGCGGTACTGCGCCAGCGCCAGACGCACACCGCCGCCCAGTTTCTTGATGACCTTGGTCTGCGCCGCGCCGCCTACGCGCGACACCGAGATACCGGCGTTGATCGCGGGCCGGATGCCGGCGTTGAACAAATCGGTTTCCAGGAAGATCTGGCCGTCGGTGATCGAGATTACGTTGGTCGGCACGAACGCGGACACGTCGCCCGCCTGGGTCTCGATGATGGGCAGCGCGGTGAGCGAGCCGGTCTTGCCCTTGACCTTGCCGCCGGTCATCTTCTCCACGTACTCGGCGTTCACGCGCGCGGCGCGCTCCAACAGGCGCGAGTGCAGATAGAACACGTCGCCCGGATACGCCTCGCGGCCCGGCGGACGGCGCAGCAGCAGCGACACCTGGCGGTAGGCCCAGGCCTGCTTGGTGAGGTCATCGTATACGATCAGCGCATCCTGGCCGCGGTCGCGGAAGTATTCGCCCATGGTGCAGCCGGAATAGGCGGCGATGTACTGCATCGCGGCGGACTCCGAGGCGGTGGCGGCTACGACAATGGTATACGCCATCGCGCCGTACTCTTCCAGCTTGCGCACCACGTTGGCGACGGTCGAGGCCTTCTGCCCGATCGCCACGTAGATGCAAATCATGTCCTGGCCTTTCTGGTTGATGATGGTGTCTACCGCCACCGCCGTCTTGCCGGTTTGGCGGTCGCCGATGATCAGCTCGCGCTGACCGCGGCCGATGGGCACCATCGAGTCTATGGACTTGAGGCCGGTCTGCACCGGCTGACTCACCGACTGGCGCGCGATGACGCCGGGCGCGATTTTTTCAATCGGCGCCGTCTCGGTAGCGGCGATCTGCCCCTTGCCGTCTATCGGCTGGCCGAGCGAGTTCACCACACGGCCGATCAGCGCCTCGCCCACCGGCACTTCCAGAATGCGGCCGGTGCACTTGACCGGGTCGCCCTCGCGGATGTGCTCGTATTCGCCCAGCACCACCGCGCCGACCGAGTCGCGCTCCAGGTTGAGCGCGAGGCCAAAGGTGTTGCCGGGGAACTCCAGCATCTCGCCCTGCATCGCGTCGGACAGACCGTGCACGCGGGTGATGCCGTCGGTGACGGACACCACCGTACCCTCGGTGCGCGCCTGGCTGACGATCTCGAAACTCTCGATGCGCTGTTTTATAAGGTTGCTGATTTCTGAAGGGTTGAGTTGCATGATGCCTTCCTTTAATGAAATTTCAATGGGTGCATGCGGGTTTACTGGGCCAGCGCGTTCGCAAGCTTCGCCAGTTGGCCGCGCGCCGTGCCGTCTATGACGCTGTCGCCGGCGCGGATGAGTACACCGCCCAGCAGCGAGTTATCTATATGCGCAGTGATGCTCACGGTGCGCCCGTAGCGTGCTTGCAGGGTGGCGGCGATCTTGGCCTGCTGTTGTTCGCTGAGCGGATAGGCCGAGATCACCTGCGCTTCCAGGGCGCCCTCCGCGACGGCGCGTTCGGCCTCGAACAAGGCGGCGATTTCGGGCAGCAGGCCGAGGCGGCGATTGGCGATCAGGACTTGTATGAAATTGCGCCCCGTGGGATCGAGGGGTCCGCCCACCAGTTCCAGGAACAGTTTGGCCAATTGTTCCTTGCCCCAGCGGGGATCGCCGAGCAGGTTCTGTATCTGCGGATCGGCCGCCACAGCCGCAGCCAGGGCCAGCAGCTCCGACCACGCCTTGAGGTTGCCCTGCGCCTTGGCCAATTCAAACACGGCCTGGGCATAGGGGCGGGCAATGGTGGTTTTTTCGGCCATGAGTATTCGGAAGCCTAGATGCGTGCGGTAAGCTGGTTGAGCAGGTCGCCGTGCGTCTTGGGATCAATCTCGCGGGCCAGAATCTTTTCCGCGCCGGCGATGGCGATGGAGACCACCTGGCCACGCAGCGCCTCTTTGGCGCGATTAAGCTCCTGGGTGATCTCGGCGCGCGCGCCGACGATGATGCGCTCACCCTCCGCACGACCCTGTCCCTTGGACTCTTCGACGATCTCGGAGGCGCGTTTTTCGGCCTGGGAAATGATCTCAGCGGCCTGGTTCTTGGCGGCGAGGAGCAGATCCTTGGCGCGCTTTTCCGCGAGCTCCTGCTCGTGCTTGCCCTTTTCGGCGGCGGCCAGGCCATCGGCGATGCGCTTCTGGCGCGCCTCCATCATGGCGGTGAGCGGCCCCCACAGAAATTTATTGACGAACCAGATGAGCAGCGCGAACGCCACCATCTGGGCAAACAGGGTTACTGTGATATTCATCTGGTCAGCCTCGCTACAATCAGCCAGCGGTAAGTATTAGCCGCCGGCGGCCTTGAGCGCCGCTTGCACAGCGCCGACGAACGGGTTGGCGAACAGGAACCACATCGCGAACGCCAGAATGATGAACGGGAAAGATTCCATCAGACCGGCGAAGATGAACATGTTGGTCATCAGCGCGGGGCGCATCTCGGGCTGGCGCGCAATGCCTTCCAGCGTCTTGGCGCAGATCAGGCCCCAGCCGATGGCCGAGCCCAAACCGGCAGCGGCCAGAATCACGCCCACGCCCACCGCAGTGTAGGCATAAATCATTGCAATCATATCGGGTGTCATTGGTTACTCTCCTAAAATAGCAAATTGAAAAATCTTAAGGGGCTAGTGAGTGAGGCGTAAGGAGTGAGGTGTGAGGCGAATTTCGCCTCACCCCTCACCCTGAGTTAGCCCCTGCTGTTAGTGTTCTGAGTGCGCCATCCCCAAATACACAATACTCAGTACCATAAAGATGAAGGCCTGCAAGGTGATGACCAGCAGGTGGAAGATCAGCCAGCCCAGATCCAGGGAAACCTGCAACGGGAACCAGAACAGCCAGCCGAACAGGCCCGTGACCAGGGTGCCGCCGATCAGTGCGATGAGCAGAAACACCAGCTCGCCCGCAAACAGGTTGCCGAACAGTCGCAGGCCCAGGCTGAGGGGCTTAGCCAATTCCTCAATCAGAGTCATGACGATGTTGACCGGGATCAGATACTTACCGAAGGGGTGGAACAAAAACATCTTGAGGTAGCCCACCGGGCCCTTCACCTTGATGTTATAGAAGATGATGAGGATGAAGACGCTGAGAGACATCGCCAGGGTGGTGCTGAGGTCGGTGGTCGGCACCACCTTGAGGTGCTCCAGGCCAAGATGCTCGCCGATCCACGGTAATAGGTCCACCGGGATCAGGTCCATGGCGTTCATCAGAAACACCCAGAGAAAGATGGTGAGCGCGAGCGGCGCGATGAGCGGGTTGTGGCCGGGAAAGGCGTCTCTGACCTGTCCGCTCACAAATTCCAGTATCGCTTCAACCGTGTTCTGAAAGCCGCCGGGCTTATCCGGGCTCAGCCGGCGGCCGAGCCGCCAACTGGCGGTCACGATCAGGGCGCCCAACAGGAAGCTGATGACGATGGTATCGAGGTGCCAGGCCCAAAAGCCGGCGCCACCGCAGTCGCCTGCGCAAAGATTGGTGAGGTGGTGTTGAATGTATTCAACGGTCCCGCCTCCACCCGAGCTGGCTGCTTCACTCACGTCACGTACCCTTAATGTGATGTCTTACGCATCGCTATAACATAGCCCAATTGGGCAAGACCAAACCCTACAATGCTGGCGAGCGGATCGAACTTGAATACCGCAAAGCCCAATCCAAATAACAGCAGCACCCACAAAAACCGTAGCATGACCCCTACCGCCGCCGCTCCGATGGCGGCGCCCTGTGTAGCGGCCTCCGTGAGCTTCGTCACGCGGCGCCTGAGCAGCAGGGTCATGATCAGGGTAATGAGCCCCCCATACAGCGCGGACAACGCCTGGAGCCCCCCCTGCAACGCAAAAAAAAACAGCGCCACACCCGCTGCGATGGCGACTTCGTAGACCATCACCGTGCGCGCGGCGCCCGGCAGCGAACTGCTGAGATCGGGTTGCTTCCGCCTCACTGTTTCGACTCCGGCCTGCTCAGCAGCTTATAAGCCTTCAGAAGACCGCCCACAAACCCCAGGCAGCCAAGGATGAACATGAAGAGGGGGAGGGTATCCAACCATACATCGAGGCCATATCCCAATATCAGACCGGCCAGCACCATGGAGGAGAGTATGCTGCCAACTCCAATCAGCGCCAACCCGGTTCCCCTGGCCTTGTTCACAGCGCGCGCATTATAAAGGTTGGGAGGGCACGGCGTCAACGAAATACGGAGAATTTCAGGCCAGCAGACGGCGGCGCAGCAGTATACAGGCCACATACAGCCCCGCCGCGCCATACAGTATCAGGACGCCCAGATGGAGGAGAGGATGGGTGAGGGCCTGTCCGGTCATGAGCGGGCGCACCAACTCCACGGCGTGGGTGAGGGGCAATACCTGCGCCCCCCATCGCACGGCCTTGGGCATGGCCTCCAAGGGGAAAAAGGTGCCGCTTAACAGAAACATCGGGGTAATGACGAGCGTGAAGTAATACACGAAAAAGTCATAACTCTTGGCGAACGCGGTGACGCACAGCGCGAGCGCGGCAAACGACGTACCCGCCAGCAGCACCAGCGGCAGCACCCATAGCGCGCGCAGATCGTGCACCAGCCCCAGCCCCGCCGCCACCGCGACGATGGGCGCGACCGACAGCAGGCTCTTGGCGCCGGCCCAAACTATCTCGCCCAACGCGATGTCATCCACGATGAGCGGTGTGGCAAGCATGCCGCCCCAGGTTTGCTGGTGAGCCATGCGCGTGTAGGCGGAGAACAGGGCTTCAAAGGTCGCGGTGTTCATGGCGCTCGCGCACACCAAACCTGAGGCGAGAAACACGCTGTAGGGCATGCCCTGCATCTCGCCGACAAACGCGCCGAGCCCGAAGCCGAGCGCGAACAGGTAGAGCAGCGGCTCGATGAAGTTACCGAGCATGGCGGGGCCGAGCAGCTTGCGCCACACCAGAAAATTGCGCCGCCAGACATGCAGGAAGCGCAGACTCATGGCGGGTAAGGGGTGGCTCATGCTCAATCCCGTAGATCGCGTCCGGTGAGTTTGAGAAACACGTCTTCCAGATTGCCGGGGCGGTGCAGATAGCGCAGTTGAGGGCATGCCCTCAAGTCGGCGAGCAAGGCATGGGCGTCGTGGGTGTAGCAAAACACCGTCTCGCCGATATGCTCGGCGCGCACCATCAGCGCACGCGCGGGGCCGTTGAGCCAGGATTCGACATCGGGGCCGTGCACTTCCACCACTTGCGGCTCGATGTGGCGCTGAATGAGGCCCGCTGGGCTGTCCTCGGCGAGGATGCGTCCGTGATCCATCACCGCGATGCGACTGCACAGGCGCTCGGCCTCTTCCATGTAGTGTGTGGTGAGAATCAGCGTCTTGCCTTGCGCCATGAGGGTGCGCAGGCGCTGCCACAACATCTGTCGGGCCTGCGGGTCGAGCCCGGTGGTGGGCTCATCGAGAATCAGCAGTTGGGGGTCGTTGATGAGCGCGCGGGCCAGCGTGAGCCGGCGTTTCATGCCGCCGGATAAGGTGTTGATCCCCGCCTGCGCCTTGCCCTCCAAGGCGGCGAAGGTCAATACTTCATGGATGCGGGCCTCCAGCACCGGACCGGAGAGGCCGAAATAACTGGCGTAGACACGCAGGTTTTCGATGACTGTAAAATCCGGGTCGAGGTTGTCCTGCTGCGGCACCACACCGATGCGCGCGCGCATTTCGCGCGCATGTTCAGGCACGGGATAACCGAGCACCTTGAGCGCGCCGCCGCCGGGGGGCGTTACGCCGAGCAGCATGCGTAGCGTGGTGGTCTTGCCCGCGCCGTTGGGGCCGAGCAGCCCGAAACATTCGCCGGGCCGCACGCGCAGATCCACGCCGTCCACCACCGGTACGCCGCCGTAAAACTTGCGCAGCCCCCGCGCCTCGATCACTGCCTGGGTCGCTTCCATGTGGGATTAGATTGGAACCGCCGCAAAATTGCGGGTTTTGCCTTGATGCGCCATTGCGGCTCGTTTCAAGCCAAACCTCTTGTTTTGCAGCGGTTTCAAATTCTCAGGCGCTCAACGATACGCCCGTTAAGGATATGTTCCTCAATAATCTCGTCTATGTCTTCTTTATCCACGTAGGTATACCAGACCCCCTCGGGGTAGACGACCAGCACCGGCCCCTCTTCGCAGCGGTCCATGCAGCCGGCGGTATTCGCCCGCGCATGGCCCTCGCCGCGCAGGCCGAGGGCCTTGATGCGGGTCTTGGCATAGTCACGCAGGGCCTGCGCGCCATGATTCTGGCAACAGGCCGCCCCTGCCTCGCGCTGGTTGGTGCAGAAAAACAGGTGGTGACGGTAATAGGGTTCGCTCACAGAACCAGTATCAAATAACCGGCGGCGGCTTGCAAGCTGAAAAGGCTTGATAGTTATCGGCGGCTATTTGATACTGTGCACTATGTCTATCGAACAGAACAAGGCCATCGTCCGGCGCTACTACGAGGAGCTGTGGAATAAGTGGAATGCCGCCATTGCCGACGAGCTGATCGCCGCCGACATCAACTTTCGCGGCTCCTTGGGTTTCGCCGTGCACGGCATTATGAGTTTTAAGGAATATATGGCGATGGTGCGAGGCGCCTTTCCCGATTTCCACAACGCCATTGAGGAGTTGATCGCCGAGGGCGACCAGGTGGTGGCGCGGATGACCTACAGCGGCAGTCATCGCGGCGAGCTGTACGGCCTTGCACCCACCGGCAAGCAGGTGAGTTATTCGGGTATAGCGATCTTCCGCATCAAGGGGGGCAAGATCGCGATGGGATGGGTGATGGGTGACGCACTCGGCCTGATGAAGCAGCTCGGCGCTATGCATGCGCCGGGACACTGATTCCCGTCACGCTGCAATGTCAGCCTGCTAATGAACTCCTTAAGGGATCTCTGATTTATTCATACTGAACCGCCAAGACGCCAAGAACGCCAAGATTTTTCCTTACAATCGTCAAGCTCTTTTCTTGGCGGCCTTGGCGCCTTGGCGGTTGGCGATATATTTTTCAGAGCTTCCTTAATACATGAATGCCCGAAAAATCTCACCGCTGGATAGTTTAATCATTGGCCTGGACCAGGCGTTGCGTACCGTGTGCACGCCGTCTCAGTGCAGCCGACCAGCGCCCGCCGCGCGGCACGATGACGCGGCGCTCAGTGCGTCTCACAGGGATGCGGCTGCGCGGCTCATGCGCGTCAATCATGCGGGCGAGGTCGCCGCGCAAGCCTTGTATCGCGGTCATGCACTCACCGCGCGCTCCCCAGCCGTTCGCGAGCACATGGAGCGCGCCGCACAGGAGGAAACCGATCATCTGGCCTGGTGCGAACAGCGCGCGCAAGAGTTGGGCAGTCACATCAGCCTGCTCAACCCGCTTTGGTATGCAGGCTCATTCGCCATCGGCGCGCTGGCCGGGCTGGCGGGCGATAAATGGAGCCTGGGTTTTGTCGCGGAGACCGAGCGCCAAGTGGTCAAACATCTGGAGGATCACTTGACGCGCCTGCCCGCCGGGGATGAGCAAAGCCGGGCCATCTTAGAACAGATGCGTGAAGATGAAGCGCAACACGCGACGGTGGCTATCGAGGCCGGCGCGGCGGAGTTGCCGGAAAGGGTGAAGAAGGCAATGGCGCTGACATCCACCGTGATGACCCGCAGCGCTTATTGGCTATAGGGCGCCTTATAAACGAGGTTTGGCCCTCGCCGCCGCCTTCGTGGGCTTTTTCTTTTTCTTCAGTTTCACCACCCCGCTCTTTTTCAGCTTACCCATCCTGGGTATGTTGCGCCCATAAAAAATCTCCGCCATTTCATGTTTCAGGCGCTGTTTGATGAGCTTGCGCTCCTCTTGTTCGAGACCCTCTTTGACCGTGCCGAACAGATAGTTGTTGAGGTCGAACTCCTTGAGCAGCATCTTGGTGTGGAAGATATTCTCCTGATAAACGTTGACGTCTATCATCTGATAGCGGTCTCGCGTCACCTTGGCGATGAAGTTTTGGATAGAGTTGATCTTGTGGTCAATAAAGTGCTTTTTACCGGAGACATCGCGGGTATAGCCGCGCACCCGGTAATCCATGATGACGATGTCGGAGTCGAAGCTGTGCACCAGATAATTCAACGCGCGCAGCGGCGAGATACGTCCGCAGGTGGACACGTCAATGTCGGCGCGAAAGGTGCTGATGCCATTGTCGGGGTGGCTCTCGGGATAGGTGTGCACGGTCACGTGGCTCTTGTCCAAATGGGCGACCACCGCCTCGGGCAGCGGGCCAGGGGCTTCCTCCATGCTGGGCAGCACGGCCTGCGGGATGTGCTCCTCAGAGATCAACATGGTCACACTGGCGCCTTGCGGGTCGTAGTCCTGGTGCGCGATGTTGAGGATGTTGGCGCCGATGATGTTGCATACCTCGGTGAGGATGCTGGTAAGGCGTTCGGCGTTATATACCTCGTCAATATATTCGATGTACTCGCTGCGCTGCTTGGCGGTCTTGGCGTAGCAAATATCGTAGATATTGAAACTCAGGGTCTTGGTCAGGTTGTTAAAGCCGTGCAGCTTGAGCTTCTTGAGCGGCTTCACCATCCCGGACACCTCGCGGTCATTCTATAAGTCATGGGAGCAGAGATCCGTTATTTTTGAGACAGGCGGGGATGAAAAATGAATTGCAGGGTGTTGCCGTCCGGGTCCTGGCAGTAAAAGCTGCGCGAAGCGTCGCGGTGGTCGCGCGGCGCGGCCTTGATAATCACCTGATGAGCACGCAGGTAATCGTGCCAAACGTCTACGTCTTCCCGGGTGTTGAGGATGAATCCCAGGTGGTCGAGGCGTTGATGGGCCGGCGGGTCAAACGCAGCGGGATTATGGTGTAAGGCCAGGTTGTCCTGGCCGGAGGTGAGATACAGATTGCTGGCGTCCGGCCGCCAGTCTACCTGCATACCGAGCAGGTCAACATAAAAGCGTTCGCAGGCCGCCAGGTCATGCACCTTGAGGGCGAGGTGGCGGAGGCCGGCGAGAGGTTGAGGTCGCGCTGCGGTCACCGGTCTTTAGTCCGCCTGAACGATTTCATAATCATGCGTCAGCTCCGCGGTTTTGTTCAGCATCATGGAGACCGAGCAATATTTCTCGGCGGACAGCTCCACCGCGCGTTTGACCGATTCTTCCTTAACGTCCTTGCCGCTCACAGTATAGTGCATGTGGATCTTGGTGAAGACCTTGGGCACGGTCTCGGCGCGTTCGGCGGTGATGTCCACGACGCAGTCACTGATGACCTCGCGTTTCTTGCGCAAGATATCCACCACGTCGAAGGCGGTGCAGCCGCCCAAGCCCAGCAGCACCATCTCCATCGGCCGCACGCCGAGGTTCTGTCCACCCGACTCCGGCGGGCCGTCCAGCACCAACGAGTGGCCGCTGCCGCTTTGTGCGACGAATAAACTGTTTTCCACCCACTTCACGCGCGCTTTCATGAAACTATTATGCCGTGTTTTCAGAACGGCACAACTGGTTTGAATAAATTGGCCAGCGCTGCGCCCGGATCAGGCGCCACCATGAACGCCTCGCCCACCAGAAAGGCATGTACGCCATGCTTGCGCATCAGCGCGACGTCCTTCGGAGTATGAATTCCGCTCTCGGTGACTACGGTGCGGCTGCCGGGAACTTTATCGAGCAAGTCGAGAGTGGTGGAGAGCGTGGTTTCAAAGGTGCGCAGGTTACGGTTGTTGATGCCAATGAGTCTGGTGTTGAGCGCCAGGGCGCGCTCCAGCTCCTCCGAGTTATGTACCTCAACCAGCACGTCCATGCCGAGGTGCAGAGCGAGACCGGTGAGATCATGTAACTGCGCATCACCCAAGGCGGCGACGATGAGCAGGATACAGTCAGCGCCCAAGGCGCGCGCCTCGTATATCTGGTAAGCATCTACCGTGAAGTCCTTGCGCAGCACGGGAAGCTTGGTCGCCGCGCGCGCCTCTTGCAAATAACTGTCGTCACCTTGAAAAAAATCACGGTCGGTGAGCACCGAGAGACACGCCGCGCCCGCGCGTTCATACGATTGCGCGATCTCGGCGGGGCGGAAGTCGGCGCGCATCACGCCTTTGCTTGGCGAGGCCTTTTTGATCTCGGCAATCACCGCCGCCTCGCCGCGTTGGATTTTTGCCTCGATGGCGGCCACAAAACCGCGCGGCGCGGGAGCCTCTGCGGCGCGCTGGCTCAAGGCGCGCAACGGCAGCGCGCGGCCGCGCTCGGTCACCTCTTCGGCCTTGCGTCTGAGAATTTTTTGCAGGATGTCGGGCGGTGCGGTCATATTTTAATAAGGCTCCACACAAAGACGCAAAGACGCGAAGATTATTAGAGATATATGTCTTTGCGTTCTCTGCGACTCGGCGTCTATTCGTGCGGTTATCACTTAAAACTCTGGGTAAAGCTAATCAGTGCTGCGAATTTCTCCCTCGCCGCTCCGCTGGCGATAACCGCCTGCGCCTTACGCACGCCCTGCTCCAGGGTAGGCTCGATGCCCGCCACGTAAATTGCCGCGCCGGCGTTCAATGCCACGATGTCGGTGGCCGGGCCCGGCGTGTCGTCCAACGCGGCGCATAGTAAGCTCAAGCTTTGCTTGGGGCTCGCCACCACCAGGCTCGCCACATCGGCGCGCATGATGCCGAACTCCTCCGGCGTAATCACGTAGCGGGTGATCGCCCCGTCTTTGAGCTCGGCGACGTGCGTGGGCGAGGCGATGCTGATCTCATCCATGCCATCCTCGGCGTTCACCACCATCACATGATGGCTGCCCAGGCGCGCGAGCACTTCGGCCAAGGGCGCCACCCAATCTTTGCCCCACACGCCCACCACTTGATTGCGCGCGCCGGCGGGATTGGTGAGGGGTCCCAGTAAATTAAAAATGGTGCGCACGCCCATCTCGCGCCGCGGCGCAATGGCGTGCTTCATCGCGCCGTGATGTCTGGGCGCGAACAAAAAACCCACGCCGATCTTCTCTATGCACGCGGCAACCTGCTCGGGCGTCAAATCGAGATTCACGCCCGCCGCTTCCAGCACGTCGGCGCTGCCCGATTTGCTGGACACCGAACGGTTGCCGTGCTTGGCGACCTTGGCGCCCGCCGCAGCGGCGACCAGCGCGCTCGCGGTGGAGATGTTGAAGGTGTGCGCGCCGTCGCCGCCCGTGCCGCAGGTGTCCACCAGGCGCCCCACATGCGCCTCAACCTTCGTGCATAGTTCGCGCATCACGCGCGCCGCGGCGGCGATCTCCTCGATGGTCTCACCCTTCATGCGCAGGCCGATCAAGAAACCACCGATCTGTGCGGGCGTGGCCGCCCCGCTCATGATGGTTTCCATGACGGCGGTCATCTCGTCCCCGGATAAATCATGCCGCTCGACTACGGCGCGGATGGCGGATTGGATGTCCATTTAGGCGGGCTCACGCAAAGGCGCTAGGGCGCAATAGCTGTTTATCGAGTATGTTCCCATTATGTAGCTCTTGGCGTCTTTGCGTCTTGGCGTGAAATCCTTAGAAAGTTCGCCAATAAATCGTGTCCATATTGGGTCAGTATGGATTCAGGGTGAAACTGAACGCCTTCGACGTTGAGCGTCTTGTGACGCACACCCATGATCTCGTCCATCTTGCCTTGCGCGTCTTGCGTCCACGCGGTGACCTCCAGACAGTCCGGCAACGTTTCCTTTTCAATCACCAGCGAGTGATAGCGTGTCGCCTCGAACGGACTCGGCAAACCCTTGAAGACACCCTTGCCCGTGTGATAGATCAATGAGGTCTTGCCGTGCATCAATTCGCGCGCGTGCATGATCTTGCCACCGAACGCCTGGCCGATGCTCTGGTGGCCGAGGCACACGCCGAGCAGCGGTATTTTTCCAGCGAATTCCTTTATCGTATCCACCGACACACCCGCCTCGTCCGGCGTGCACGGCCCAGGCGAGATGACGATGTGCGCGGGCGTGAGTTTTTTGATTTCGGCGAGCGTGATCTGATCGTTGCGAAACACGCGCACGTCAGCGCCCAGCTCATCCAGGTACTGCACCAGGTTGTAGGTGAAGGAGTCGTAGTTGTCTATCATCAGGAGCATGGTGTTACCTCCGGCACCGTGACAGGGGTGACATCGAGGCCTCTGGATGCCGTCACCGCTGCGCTCACCAGGGCGCGCGCCTTGCTCATGGTCTCTTCCCATTCCTGACGCGGCACCGAATCCGCGACGATGCCCGCGCCCGCCTGCACGTGCAGCATGCCGTCTTTGAGGACGGCGGTGCGGATCGCAATCGCGGTGTCCATGTTGCCGTTCCAGCCGAGATATCCCACCGCGCCGGAATATATACCGCGCTTCACCGGTTCCAGTTCGTCAATGATTTCCATGGCACGGATTTTTGGCGCACCGCTCACCGTGCCTGCCGGAAAAGTAGCACGCAAGGCGTCCAACGCCGTCATGCCCTTTTTTAAGCGCCCCGCGACGTTGGAGACGATGTGCATGACATGTGAATAACGCTCGATGATCATTTTCTCCGTAAGCTTCACGCTGCCGGTCTCGGCGACACGCCCCACGTCGTTGCGCCCCAAGTCTATCAACATCAAATGTTCGGCGCGCTCTTTCGGATCGGCGAGCAGCTCCTGCTCCAGCGCGCGGTCCTCCTCTTCGGTACCACCGCGCCTGCGCGTCCCGGCGATAGGGCGTACGGTAATCACGCCGTCTTCCAGGCGCGTCAAGATCTCCGGCGAGGAACCGACCACATGAAAATCGCTGAGATCCAGATAAAACATATAAGGCGACGGGTTCAGCGCGCGCAGCGCGCGGTAAAAATTCAACGCGCTGCCTGCATACGGCGCAGTGAGGCGCTGCGACAACATCACCTGCATGATGTCGCCTTCCACGATGTAATGCTTGACGCGCGCGACGGCTTGTTCAAAACCCTGTTGCGTGAAGCCGGACACGAAATCCTCTTCGCGTAGGGTATGCACGGTGTCATGCGGATGCGGTGTAGCATGCTGCAATCGCTCGACGAGTTCGTCGAGCCTGGCCTGCGCCTTGTTCCAGGCATCTTCCAACGCGGGATTGACGTGGATCACCAGATACAGTTTGCCGCTCAAATTATCGAACACCACCACTTCATCCGATACCATGAGCAGAATGTCCGGCGTGCCGAGCGCGTCGGGTTTGGTGCACTTGGCCAGGCGCGGCTCGATGTAGCGCACCGTACCGTAACCGAAGTAACCGACCAGCCCCCCGGTGAAGCGCGGCAGTCCCGCCGCGGGCGCTATTTTGTAGCGCGCCTGAAACTGCTCGATCCAGGTCAGCGGATCGTCGCTCTGCATGCGCTCAATAATCGCACCGTCTTTTTCCACCGTGATGTCATGACCGGAGACGCGCATGATGGTGCGGCAGGGGAGTCCGATGATGGAGTAGCGCCCCCACTTTTCACCGCCCTGCACCGATTCGAATAAGTATGAATAAGGCGCGGTCGCTCCCGGCATCCTGCCTCCCGCGACACTAGTATGTCCTTGTGCGTCGTCGGCGAGTTTGAGGTAGGCACTGAGCGGCGTGTCGAGGTCGGCACAGACCTCGCGTACCAGCGGAATGCGGTTATAACCCTGGCGCGCCAGGGCGTCGAATAGTTGCGGTGTCATGGTCGTTGCTTGTCGAGATAACGGTTAAACGGGCGTAGCAATACAGGGCAGATTCAAGCGTGCGCTTAAACCCGCCATCGTTTTGCTGATCTGCCCTGTTTCATCATCTGTTAAGCAACGGCCCGGTTTGCGTTGAAGAGAGGCGGTAATTCTACCAAAGAATCTATCACTGCGTCAGGTTTGGCGGAGCGGATGTCCCGGCCGTGATTATAGCCGTAACTCATGCAGACGATCTTGAATCCGGCGGCGCGCGCGGCCTTTACATCGCTTTCCGAGTCGCCCACCATCAGCGCCTGCTCCGGCGCCACATCGAAAAACCGCGCGGCGTGCAACAAGGGCTCCGGGTGCGGTTTCTGCTGCGGGAGGGTGTCGCCGCTGATGACGATGGAAAAATTGTCCCGGATGCCCATTTTTTCCAGCAACGGCTCGGTGAATTGCGCCGGTTTGTTGGTGACGCAGCCGAGTTTATAGCCGGCCGTCTTGAGCAGCGCCAGCCCTTCCTTCACCCCTGGGTAGAGACGGCTGTCCACACAGGTGTGCCCGGCGTACAAGTCCTTGAAGACGGTCAAGGCGCGTTCAAACAGTTCGGGGTCCGCCTTGCCGTCCAACTCGTCGGTGAGCGCGCGGTGCACCAGGCGCACTATGCCGTTACCCACCCATAGCCGGACGCGCGCTTCGCCGCGCGGCGGCATACCCAGCGCCTCCATCGTTTTGTCCACGCACCAGGCGAGATCCGGTACACTGTCCACCAGTGTGCCGTCCAAATCTATCAACACCATTTTGGGAGTTTTTAACGTCATGGGATTAAGACTTGCGGCCCGCTGCTTTTTTCAATTCTTCACGCATCTTGGCAATGGTGGCTTTGTAATCCGGCGTGCTGAAGATCGCCGAACCCGCGACGAAGGTGTCGGCGCCCGCCTCGGCGATCTCGCGGATGTTGTCGGTCTTCACGCCGCCGTCTATTTCCAGGCGGATAGGGTAGCCGGACTCGTCAATCAGCCGGCGCGCCTCGCGCAGCTTGGGCAGGGTTGCAGGGATAAAACTCTGGCCGCCGAAGCCGGGGTTCACCGACATAAGCAGGATCATGTCTACTTTGTCCATCACGTATTTCAGATGATCGAGCGGTGTGGCGGGGTTGAACACCAGGCCGGATTTGCAGCCGAGGCTGCGCACCAGTTGCAGCGAGCGGTCTATGTGCTCTGTGGCCTCGGGGTGAAAGGTGATGTACGTGGCGCCGGCCTTGGCGAAGTCCGGGATGATGCGATCCACCGGTTTCACCATCAGGTGCACGTCTATCGGCGCGGTGACGCCGTGCTTGCGCAGCGCCTCGCATATCAGCGGGCCGATGGTGAGGTTGGGGACATAATGGTTATCCATCACGTCGAAGTGCACGATGTCGGCGCCGGCCTTGAGCACGGCGTCAACTTCTTCACCCAGGCGCGCAAAGTCCGCCGAGAGGATGGAGGGGGCGATGAAGTAAGGCATGGGTATCCTGCTACCGGTTAGAGTGAGGGCCTCACTCTAACCGATTACGCCAAAATTTTCATCTGGCCTGGATTAACGAGCAATGCGGATTCCCACGGTTGAGGGGCGCTGATGGCGTAACCCTGGGCATAGTCCACGCCGATCTTTTTAAGTTCCCGCAGTATGGTCTCGCTCTCCACCCACTCGGCGATGGTCTGGATACGCATCACATGGCCGATTTGATTGATGGACTCGACCATGGCGTGGTCTATCGGGTCGTTCATCATGTCCTTGATAAACACCCCGTCTATCTTGAGATAATCCACCGGAAGGTTTTTAAGATAGGTGAAGGAGCTTAGTCCGCTGCCGAAGTCGTCCAGCGCGAAGCGGCAACCCATGCCCTTGAGGGTCGAAATGAAGCGCATCGCGCGCGACAGGTTCGCAATGGCCGCGGTCTCGGTGATCTCGAAACAAAGCTGGGAAGGCGTCACGCCGGCCTGACTCAGCTCATCCACCACGAAATTGAGAAAGCGGTCATCGCACAGCGACTGGCCGGAAAGATTGATGGCGCAGGTGGCGAGGTCATTACCGGAACCGCGCCGGCTGAGCCATGCGAGCGCGCGGCGGATCACCCAGCGGTCCAGGGTGGGCATCAGGCTGTAGCGCTCCGCTGCGGGTATGAAGGCGGATGGCAGGGTGAGTTCGCCGTCCGGATCCTTCATGCGTAATAGGAGTTCATAGTGCGCCCCCGGCGCGGCGGCGGGATTCAAGGGCAGCATGGTCTGGTAGTAAAGACAGAAACTGTCTTCCTCCAGGGCCTTGTGGATGCGGCCTATCCAGCGCATTTCACCGCGTCGCTGCAGCAGAGCGGTATCGTTGGCCCGATAGACCTGCACGCGATTGCGGCCGTGGTCCTTGGCGACGTAACAGGCCGAATCGGCCGCGGAGAGCACATCGGTGAGGCTGCCGCTGTCGGAGGTGATGGCGACCAGGCCGATGCTCGCGCCGATCTCGAAGAGACGGTCTCCCCAGGCGAAGCGGAATTTGCCGATCGCATCGCGCAGCGCCTCGGCGATGCTGAAGGCCTTGTCGAGCGGGCAGCCTTCCAGCAGCACGCCGAATTCATCGCCGCCCAGACGCGCCAGCACGTCGTTTTCGCGCACCAGGCTGTGCAGCGTCCCGGCCAGCTCCTTCAACAATTGGTCGCCGGCGATATGGCCGCAACTGTCGTTGACGATCTTGAACTGGTCGAGATCTATATAACACATGGCGTGATGCCTGCCGTCATTCGCGGCGCTCTCCAGCGCCTGATTGAGATAGGTCTCAAACTCGCGGCGGTTGATGAGTCCGGTGAGGGAATCATGGCGGGCCTGATAGGCAATCTGGTTGGCCAGCACGCGGGCATGAGTCACGTCATGAAATACCAGCACCGCGCCGATGATATTGCCGCTGCGGTCGCGAATGGGGGCGGCAGAATCTTCGATGGCGAATTCCACGCCGTCGCGGCGCACTAGCACGGTGTATTGACTCAATGCCACACTGCGTTGCTCCCGCAGGCACACCGTGGCCGGGCATTCGACCGGTTGACGAGTGGTTTCATGCATGGCGTTGAACACCTGCAAGAGTGGCCGCCCCTGGGCCTCCGCGCTGTCCCACCCGGTGATCTCCTCCGCGATAGGGTTGAGATACGTGACAAGACCCTCCGCATCGGTGGTGATCACCGCGTCGCCGATGGATTGCAGGGTGACCTGGGCGCGCTCCTTTTCGTGAAACAGCGTCTCTTCGGCCTGTCTGCGCTCGGTGATGTCCTGAATGATGGCGACGAACACCGGCGCGGTTTCGGAGCGCGAGTATTGCAGCTTGGCTTCGATGGGATAGGTGGAGCCGTCCTTGCGCCGGTGTGTCGCCTCGAAACCGATCTGTTCTCGCTCCCCGCTCAGCAGCGGCGCGCAAAGGCGCGCGAAGCGCTCGGGGGTGAGGTTGGGCTTGATGTCGAGCGGCGTCATAAGCCGCATTTCCTCGGCGCTGTAACCGATATTGCACACTGTGGTTTGATTGACCTGTAAAAAGCGCAGCGTCTCGGGGTCGAAGATATAGATCTCCACCGGGGAGTTGTCCATGATTCTGCCCATGCGCGCCAGCATCTCCTCCGCCTGCCTGCGCTTGCGCCGCTCCACCGCCTCGCGCAGCTCGCGTTCGACCACGGCAACCAGCCGCGCCATGTTGGTTTTCAAGACATAGTCACCGGCGCCCGCCCGCATGGCCTCCACGGCGCGCTCCTCTCCGACGGTGCCGGAGACGATCACAAACGGCAGGTCGAGACCGCTCTCCTGCAAGATGCGCAACGCATCGGGGGCGGTGAAGCTCGGCATGCTGAAATCGGACAGCAGAATATCCCAGGGCTTGCTGAGCGCTCTTTTCAGCGCGGCGGCGGTTTCCACCCGTTCATACTCGAGCCGGTAGCCGCCGCGCTCAAGTTCGCGCACGATAAGCGCGGCGTCAGACTCAGTGTCCTCGGCGATAAGCACCCGTAGCATGGGTTTCATAGATTAAGACACTCTGGGAGGGGGCTCATTGATAAGCAGCCAGTACAGACCCAGTTGCCGCACTGCCTCTACGAACTGCACGAAATCCACCGGCTTGCGGATATAGCTGTTGGCGCCGAGACGGTAGCCGTTGATCAGGTCTTGCTCTTCTCTGGAGGAGGTCAGGATCACCACCGGTAAATAGGAAGTCACGGGGTGACCGCGCAGTTGCCTCAAAACTTCGAGCCCGTCTATCTTGGGCAATTTCAAATCCAGCAAGATAAGTTGCGGGAGGCCATCTTCGTCGCGTCCCTGATAACTGCCCTGGGCAAACAGATAGTCCAGCGCCTCCGCCCCGTCGCGCGCCACGATGATTTCATTGGCGATGTTATTTTTGTTGAAGGCGCGCAGGGTCAGCGCCTCGTCATCGGGGTTGTCCTCAACCAGCAGAATGATTTTCTGTTCCATAAAGGCGCCCATCGCAAACGCTTATAGGGAAACTCTGAAAAATATATCGCCAACCGCCAAGGCGCCAAGGTCACCAAGAAAAAAGGCTTGAATTTGTAAAGAAAAGTCTTGGCGTTCTTGGCGTCTTGGCGGTTCAACATGCATAAATCAGAGCTTCCTGCTGAAAGTAATTGAGACTCAGTCTCACAGCGTTAGCAGGCTGTTGAAAATCTCATTTTCAACAGCCTGTTAGGGTATGGTCGCCGAGGCTGAAATAGAAGGTGGCGCCCCGTCCCACCTCCCCTTCGGCCCACACCCGTCCGCCGTGGCGGGAGATAATGCGCTGTACCGTGGCGAGCCCGACACCATGCCCTTCAAATTCGGCCGCGGGATGGAGGCGCTGAAAGGGCGAGAACAGCTTACCGGCATAGGCCATATTGAATCCCGCCCCGTCATCGCGTACGAAATAGACGGCCCTGCCGTCCTCCACGAGCGCGCCGAATTCGATTCTGGCCTGCGGATGCCTGCGGGTAAACTTCCAGGCATTGGCGAACAGATTGGTCAACACCACCCGCAGCAGGCGCGCATCTCCGACGGTGCTCAGCGCCGGCGCGATGACGATCTCCGCCGCGCGCTCCGGATCGGTCTTGCGCAGATCGGCGGTGATCTCTTTGGCGAGGGGGCTCAAGTCCACTCGCTCGCGGCGCAGTTCGCTGCGGGTCACCCGCGCCAGTTCCAACAAATCGTCAATCAGCACGGCCATGTGCTGGCTCGCGCCGCGCACGCGCTGCAAATAACCGAGGGCGGCGGCGTCCAGCTGTGCGCCATAGTCCTCGAGCAGGGCCTGGCTGAAGCCGTTGATGGAACGCAGCGGCGCGCGCAAGTCGTGGGAGACCGAGTAGCTGAAGGCCTCCAGTTCCTGGTTGGCGGCGGCGAGCTCGGCGGTGCGTTCCTGCACCCGCTGCTCCAACTCCGTGTTCAGCATCTGCACATGACTCTCGGCCCGTTTGCGCTCGGTGATGTCTTGCAGTGTGCCCACGATGCGGACCGGTTTGCCGGCGGCGTCGGTGATGACCTCGGCATGGTGGTAGACGAACCGCTCCCGGCGATCGTTTGCGCCCAGGCGATGATCTATGCCGAAAGACTGTTGCGCGTTAAGCGCGGCATCCAGGTGTTTTTTGACCAGCGCCAAATCCTTCGGGTGTATCACATTCAGCAGGGCCTGATAATCCGGCGCCGTTGCGCCTCGCGTGAGGCCGCACAAGTCATATAATTCGTCCGACCAGCGCCAGCTGTAGTCGGCGAGATTCACCTCCCAACTGCCCATCCGGCCGATCTGCTGGGCGCGCGCGAGATTGGCCCGGTTTTCCCGCAATTCGCTGGCGATGCGCTGGTCCTTGATGCGGGCGTTTACCTGGTTACGGGTAATCCAGAACAGCAGCAGGCTGAGCGCTATCCCCCCGCCTAATACGATCCACGGCAGTTCCAGGTTGAGGTCCTGGTCGAATTGCGGCAGGGTGGAGAAGTGCAGGGTCCAGATATGGCCGGCAACCTCCAGCTCAGAGGTGCGGAGGAAACGCGCCCGGTAAGACGGATCCAGGGCATGCGCTACGCCGTCATCATCATAGAGCAGTGTGGCACGGTTCAGGGTGCGGCCGTCAAACACCTCAAAATCCACCTGGGGATGATTTTGTTTCAGGTAGATGTCGCGCAATAGCTCATGAGCGCGAAACACTCCGCTCACATAACCTTGCAAGGCATCACGCCGTTGCTGCACCGTGTCGAGGGCGGCGCCGTTGCGATAGACCGGCACAAACAACAAAAAGCCGGGTTGGTCATCCGGCCCCTCGACCAGGCGCGGAATTCTGCTTCCCAAAGAGGGGAGACCGGTATCGCGGGCCCGCGCCAGCGCGTCTAGGTTCATGGGCGCCTTCACATCGAATGCCAGCGCCAGAGGCGTAAAGGGCTCAATGAGTTCGATGGGAAAATAGTCCCGCGCTTTTTTATGCAACAAGCCGGTGCGGCCACTTTCTAGATCCCACGCACGATAGTCGCCCAGCCCATCGTGCTTGAGCCGCGCGTGAAACGCCTCCAAGGTCGCCGGCGTCTCACGGGGGGTGTATTGAATCGCAGCGAGCCCCGGGTAACGCCCGGCAACGTTAATAGTGCCGACATAGTTGCGAAACTCGGCGCGCGTTACCGACTCGCTTGCGGCGAACAGGGCGCGGGCGGCCCGTAAGACGTCTATGTAGCGATCCATGCGCCGCTCCAGCCAGACGCGCGTGGTCTCCACCGCTGCATCAAAGCGGACTTTGGCCTGGGCTTCCACCATCAGCGTGTCGCGATACGCCTCCACGCCGGTGACCAGCAGGCCGACCAGCAACACCCCATACGGCAACCACTGACGCAATCCTTTGGTATCGAATTTATTCAGTGGCATGGGGTGAGCGGCGGGCTTAGGAACGCGAACGCCCGCACAGGGATGTGCGGGCTGGGGCTTGGGCTAGTATCCGAAGTCGCGCCATGGATGGCTGAAAAGGGGCTAGGGGCCAGGGGTGTTGTGCTGCACCCAGCGCGTACCGTCGTCGAGCATCTCTTGTTTCCAAAACGGCGCGCGGTCTTTCAGTTCCTCGATCAGATAGCGGCAAGCGTCGAAGGCCGGCGCGCGATGCGTCGCCCATACCGCCACCAGCACGATGGGATCATTAGGCTGGAGCGCGCCGTAACGATGGATGATGAGGCTGTCCACGATGTCCCAGCGGCGCGCGGCTTCGCTGCTGATCGTATCCAGGTGCTTTTCCGTCATGCCTGGATAATGTTCCAGTGTCATGCTGCGCACGGAGTCACCTTCGTTGAGGTCGCGCATTGTTCCGACAAAAACGGCGCTGGCGCCATACTTGCCGGCGGGTAGTGTCTGGATTTGATACGCGGCCAGTTCGGCCCAAGGGTCGAAGGCTGTGTCACGCACAAAAATGGCCATATATATACCTCATAACTCACAGCCACAGGGGCTACGAGTGAGGCGTAAGGGGTGAGGAGTGAGGAGGAACACCACTTTAACACCTCACGCCTCACTCCTCACGTGCCTTTATCACCCACCCGTCACCGGCGGGAAAAACGCCACCTCATCGCCGTCATGTACCGCCTGCGAAAATGATCCATACTCCTGGTTGACGGCCGCCAGCAGATTGGGGGGTACGGGCTGAGCGCCACTCACGCGCCGCCAGACATCCGCCACGGTGAGCGCCTCATCGGCCGTGAGCGTTTCCTCCGCACGTCCCATGCGCTCGCGCAGACTGGCGAAATACTTTACTCTAATGGCCATTGTCAAAGTTTACCACTTACATGATATGAGCAAATTGACTCACCTCAACCAAGCCGGCGAGGCGCACATGGTGGACGTGGGCGACAAGCCCGCCACCCGCCGCCGGGCGCGTGCCGAGGGCCGCATCCGCATGAAACCTGAAACACTGGCCCTCATTCGTGAGGGCGGTCACGGCAAGGGCGATGTACTGGCCGTGGCCCGCATCGGCGCGATCATGGCCGCCAAGAAGACAGCGGAACTGATTCCGCTGTGTCATCCGCTGCCGCTTAGCAGGGTCGAGGTCGAGTTTGAGCTTAGGCCCGATGAGCAGGCGGTGTATTGCCGTGCCACCGTCGAGGCCACCGCTCAGACCGGCATGGAAATGGAGGCGCTCACCGCGGTCCAGATCGGCTTGCTTACTGTTTACGACATGTGTAAATCGGTGGATCGCGGTATGACCCTGGAGTGCATCCGCCTGCTGGAAAAGTCCGGCGGCCGCTCCGGGGAGTGGCGTGGGTAGACTAACCGGGGTTAATCTCCGCCGTTATTCCCGTGACGGCCAGGATCCCCACACGCCAAGGCGAGTCCTTCAGCCAGGCGGCAAACTCCACCGGCGCCAGGGCCTGGCTGATGTAATAGCCCTGCGCCATATCACAGCCCAGATCGTTCAGCATCTCCCAGGCCTCTTGCCGTTCGACGCCCTCGGCGACCACTCGCAGGCCTAGATTGTGGGCGAGGTCTATGGTGGAGCGCACGATCACCTCATCATTTTTGTCGGTAGACATGTGCATGACGAATGATTTATCAATCTTGATGGTATCAACCGGGAGCTTTTTGAGATACGACAACGAGGAGTAGCCCGTGCCGAAGTCGTCTATGGCGAGTCGCACGCCCATGGCGTCGAGTCGCGTCAAAATATTAAGGGCGCGCACCGGGTCGGTCATGATCGCGCTCTCGGTGATCTCCAGCTCCAGCCAACCGGCCGGCACGCTCCAGTTTTCCAGCATCCGGGCGATATTTTCGGCAAGCTGCGGTTCGGGCAGGTTGCGCGCCGAGAGATTGACGGCCACGCCGAGATCGAGACCGGCCTCACGCCAGCTCGCGCACTGGCGCAGCGCGGTATTGAGACCCCACTGCGTCAGGGGCTTGATCAACCCGGTGCGCTCCGCGAGAGGGATAAACTTGTCCGGCATGATGAGCCCATGTCGCGGATGACGCCAGCGCGCCAGGGCCTCGGCACTCACTAGACAGCCGCTCTTGAGATCTATCTTGGGCTGATAGTACAGTGCAAGCTGCTGGTTCTCGATGGCGTGACCGAATTCGCCGGTCAGGGCGAGCTGCGCCATGCTGTGCTGATCGTGCTCGCTGTCGTAGATGGCATAGCCCGTATTGGCGCGCTTGGCCACGTACATCGCCACATCGGCGCGCCGCACCAGGGTGGTGCCGTCGGCGCCGTGAGCGGGAAACAGTGCGATGCCGATGCTGCCGCCTATATCCAGGATATGCCCCTGGATGGGGAAGGGCGACTTGAGGGCGTCCAGTATTTTGCGCGCGGCCAGGACGGCCTTTTCGGCGTCCGCCGACGGCAATAACACGGCGAACTCATCGCCGCCCAGGCGGGCCACGGTATCGGATTTGCGCAGGATATCTTGCAGGCGCAGCGCGACCTGTTGCAGCAACAAGTCGCCCATATGATGGCCCAGGGTATCGTTGACCTCTTTGAAACCGTCGAGATCCATGATGAGCAGGGCGAGTGAGCGCGCCTGACGCTTGGCGCTCAGGATGGCCTGCTGCAAGCGGTCCTCAATCAGGGCGCGGTTGGGCAGATCGGTCAGCACATCGTGCAGGGCCTGATGTTCCAGCAGCAGCCTGCCCTCCTGCAGGCGCAGATTGTCGGCCTCGATCTTGCGCGCCATCTGATCGAAGGCCTGGCCGATGCGGGCCAGTTCATCGTTGCCGCTGAGCCCGGTCTGGGCGCTGAGATCGCCGGCGGCGAGGCGCTCGGTGGCCGTCACCACCTTCGCCACCCGGCGCGTCAGCGTAAAATGGAATATCAAGGCGAGCAGGCCGGACAGGACCATAAGTATCAAGGTGGATTTCAAGGCTTCACCCTCGACACTGCGTAGCGCGGCGAGTTTGCTCGCGCCGAGGTCATTGAGGATGAACAGGACCCCGACGCGGTTGGGGCGCAGGTCGCCCTGCCGGGCGCCGAGCAGGATAGGGTAGTAGCCCATCAATGAATTGCGGTCGTCGGACAACAGCACCGCGCCGGTGAGCGTCTGCTTGGCCTCGGCGATGAGCCTGGTATTGATAGCCGGGAAGACCTCTTGCATCGTCCGCCCTACCCAGTCCGTGCGGGTGGCGTACAGGATACGGTCTTGGTCGTCGCTCAGGAAGGCGTAACGCAGATCGGGATCGGAACCCATCGGGGTGATCTCCAATTGCACCCCGGCCTGATCTCCTGTTGCCAACAGGTGTTCTAATTCACGCTGTAGACCTGTCATCTCCTGCACCAGCTGCAGGCGCGCCGCATCTTCGAGCTTGACCATCTCGGCGTTGGTGTCGTGGCTCAGGGTATACATGCCCCAGACCACCGCAAACAGCAGCAGCAAGAGCGGGATGATGAAGCGCAGTGAAAAGAGCACCGGACTCATGGCGGGCTGTCCGGCAGATAGCGGGCTGTGAACAGGGGCGGCAGCGCGACGGGCTTATCCAAGAGATTTTGTTCGAGCAGAGTCTGCATCAGTTTTTGGGCGGGCGCCAACAGGTCCGGAGGGGTGCGGCCGAGCAGCTTGCGGTTTTCCTCAATACCGGGAATGCGCAGACCATTAAACAAGAGGCCGACCTCCGCAGTGTTAACGGCGAGTCGCTTGGTCATGCGTTGGCTGCTGTTGTTGGGGTGTTCTTTCATATACTCCAGGCTGCTGAACCAGTTCGCTATTAAACGCCGCACCTGCTGGGGGTGTTTATCTATATAGTCCTGCCGCACCACCAGGACGTCTACGATCTCTCCCGGTATTTGACTGCTGTCAAACAGTTGCCGGGCGCCTTGCGCCAGCAGACGGGTACGGACCGGCTCCATGGTCACCAAGGCGTCCACCCGGCGATCTTTGAAGGCCTGTTCTTGCCCAGAGACCGGCATAGATACGACGGTTATCTCATTGTGGCTGAGCCCTGCGAATTGCAGCGCCCGGGCCAGCACATAGCCCCCCAGCGCGCTGCTCTCGGCGCCGACGCGCCGCCCCTTGATAGCCCTTAATTCTTTGATCTCGGGCCTGGCCAGGACGACGTCGGCGCCGTGAGAGATATCCATCACCAGCACCACGCGCGCAGCGGCGCCGTATTGCAACAGAGACAGCGCCTCATCCAGGGTCAGGGCTGCTGCCTCGATCGCGCCGTTACGAAAGGCGCGTGAGACCTCGGTCGCCGAGGTGTACTCCACCAGCCTTACCGGCGTGGCGTCGAAATAACCCAAGTCCCTGGCGAGATAAAGCGGTTCGTAACCGGGCCAGACATTGGTGCCGATACGCAGCGGCGGCTCAGGCTCGGGGGTACACCCGAGGAGCACAAATAACAAAACCGCCCAACCCCGCCACATCCGTGCCTGCATGAGCCACCCTCGGGTTAGCTATAAAGTACAGGAGGTGCTGCGTACTAAGAAAAATACGCGCAAACATTGTACCTTTTTGCATATATCGTCAACTATCGGATTTTCTTGAGCGAATCGGCCCTGGCCCATGGCCAGCCAAGGCGGATACTGATAGATTATAAAGTCTCGCAGCTATCGCAGGTCACATTGCGCAGCTACGTGACGACTGATAAAAAACTCACCGCTGAGAACGCAGAGGTGTTTGGGGTGTCTTGAAATAACACATCTCCTCTGTGTCCTCAGCGGTAAAGTCTTTTCACCCGCGGACATCATACTATGCATAGCCACGATCATTATGCAGCAATGGAAAAACCGGTGGTTGCGGGAACAGACCATCATGGCCACTCCCATGCGCGCGGCGAGGGGAACCGCCGGTTGCTGGGTTATGCGTTCATAGTCACGCTGCTGTTTGCCGCCGTAGAGGGCGTGAGCGGCTGGTGGGCGGGTTCGCTGGCCTTGCTGGGTGACGCCGGCCACATGGTGAGCGACGCCAGCGCCTTGGCGCTGGCCCTGCTCGCGGCCTGGGTGGCGCGCAGCCCTGTGTCGGCGCGCCATTCTTACGGCTTGGGCCGGGCCGAGGTGGTGGTGGCTTTGTTTAATGGCTTACTGATGCTGGCCATCGTCGCGGGCATCGTGGTGTCGGCGATTGAGCGTCTGCGCGCCCCTACTCCGGTCATGGCCGGCGCCGTCATCGTGGTGGCGGCCTTGGGTCTGCTGGTCAATCTGGCGGTGGCTGTTCTGCTCAGCCGCGGCGAGCAGACCCTTAATCTGCGCGCCGCGTTGCTGCACGTGATGGCGGATCTGCTCGGCTCGGTCGCCGCGCTTGCCTCGGGCGTGGTGATTTATCTCACCGGCTGGGCCGCCATAGACCCTATCCTGTCCCTGTTCATCTGCGTATTGATTCTCTACTCCAGCATCCACCTGCTGCGCGAGGCGCTGCACGTCATCATGGAAGGCGTGCCGCCGGGTCTGGACTTACCGGAGATCGGCTGCGCGCTTGCGACGGTTAAAGGTGTGCGTTCGGTGCATGACCTGCACATCTGGACGCTGTCTTCGGGCATGGTCGCGCTTTCAGCCCACATCATGGTGAGCGACCTCGCGCACTGGGAGGAAACATTGGCCGGACTGCGCACGCTGCTGCACGACCGTTACGGCATCGAACACGTCACCCTGCAGCCGGAGCCGACGACGCATATCTTGAGGCCGTTGAAATACCCGCAAATGTAATTTATCGCAGAGGACGCAGAGAGGAACGCAAGCAAAAATACACAAACCGCGGAGGACGCGGAGAAATAAGGTCAAAAAGATTCAGCTTTCCCCCCGCGTCCTCCGCGGTGACGATTTTAATGCGGTTTAAGCCGCCGAGGCTCGCGACGCCTTCTTGCGTTCATGTTCCAACAATAGCCGCTTGCGCAAGCGGATGAAATGCGGCGTCACCTCGACCAGTTCATCGTCGTTGATGAATTCCAGCGCCTGCTCCAGCGACATGCGCACCGGCGGCACCAGGACGACGTTCTCGTCGCTGCCCGCGGCGCGGAAATTGGTGAGCTGTTTGCCTTTGAGTGCGTTGACGACGAGGTCATTGTCGCGTGAGTGCAGACCGATAATCATGCCTTGGTACAGTTCTTCCCCGTGGCCGATGAATAACCGTCCGCGTTCCTGCAAACTGAACAGCGCGTAGGCCACGCTCTTGCCCATGTCATTGGAAATCAGCACGCCGTTGTTGCGCTCGCCGATGCTGCCCTTTTTGAGCGGGCCGTAATGGTCGAACACGTTGTGCATGAGGCCGGTGCCGGAGGTGAGGGTGAGAAAATCGGTGCGGAAGCCGATAAGGCCGCGCGTCGGGATCATGTACTCGAGCCGCACGCGGCCCTTGCCGTCGGGCAGCATGTTGGAGAGATCGCCCTTGCGCATCCCCAGCGCCTCCATCACGCCGCCCTGGTGCCGCTCTTCAACGTCCACCACCAGCGACTCGCAGGGTTCGCACAGCACGCCGTCGATTTCTTTCACGATGACCTGGGGGCGGCCTACGGCGAGTTCATAACCCTCACGGCGCATGTTCTCGATCAGGATGGATAGGTGCAACTCACCGCGCCCGCACACACGGAATTTGTCCGGGTCTTCGGTATCCTCGACGCGCAGCGCCACATTGTGGATCAGCTCGCGCTGCAGGCGTTCACGGATCTGGCGGCTGGTGACATACTTGCCGTCCTTGCCCGCGAACGGCGAGTTGTTCACCTGGAAGGTCATGCTCACGGTGGGCTCGTCCACCACCAGCGCGGGCAATGCCTCGACCGCAGTGGGATCGCACAGCGTGTCTGAAATCCCCAGGCCCTCGATGCCGGTGAAGGCGATGATGTCGCCGGCCTCGGCCTCGGGAATCTCGATGCGCTCCATGCCCATCAAATTGAAAAGCTGTAGCACGCGCCCGTTGCGGCGTTTGCCCTCGTGATCCACCACCACCACCTGGGTGTTGGTCTTGATGCGCCCGCGGGCGATGCGTCCGATGCCGATGACGCCCACGTAGCTCGAATACTGGAGTGAACTGACCTGCATCTGAAACGGCCCTGCCGGGTCCACCTGCGGCGGCCTCACGTATTTGACGATCGTTTCAAACAGCGGCGTCATGTCGCCCTCGCGCACCCCGGCGTCGAGGCCGGCGTAACCGTGCAGCGCCGAGGTGTACACCACCGGGAAATCCAATTGTTCCTCGGTCGCGCCGAGGTTGTCGAACAGATCGAAGGTCTGATCCAGCACCCAATGCGGACGCGCGCCGGGACGGTCCACTTTATTGATGACCACGATGGGCTTCAGGCCGAGCGCAAAGGCCTTTTGCGTCACGAAACGGGTCTGCGGCATGGGACCGTCCACGGCATCCACCAGCAGCAGCACGCAATCCACCATCGAGAGCACCCGTTCCACCTCGCCGCCGAAATCGGCGTGGCCGGGTGTGTCTACAATATTGATGCGGTAGTCGCGCCAGCGCAGCGCAGTGTTCTTGGCGAGAATGGTGATGCCGCGCTCGCGCTCCAGATCGTTGGAATCCATGACGCGCTCGGTCAGCGCGGCGCGCGCGCCAAAGGTTCCCGACTGCTGCAACAGCTTATCCACCAGCGTGGTCTTGCCGTGATCCACGTGGGCGATGATGGCGATATTGCGTAAATTCTCTATCACAGTGACATCCATACTTAGCAAAACCAAACATTATACACTGCAATAGTTACCGGACGCCACCATGTTGATATATGGACATATTCAAGCCGTAAGCCCTACCCCCCGAGCAGCGCCCCGATTGAATAAGCCGCCACCCCCGCCCCGCCGCCGATCAGCACCATCCGCAAACCGCCCCACAGGGCCTGTCTCCCGGTGAACAGGCTGAGAGTCGCTCCCACGGCGAACAAACTGACGGCCGCAAGTCCTGCGCTCACGGAAACCGCTGCGCTCAGGTGCAGTAAAAACGGCAGCAAAGGGATTACGGCGCCGATACCAAAGGAGAAAAAGGAGTAAAACGCGGCGCCCCAGGCCGAGCCGAGGTCGTCGGGGTTGAGGCCCAGCTCCTCGCGCGCCAGGCTGGCGAGGGCGTGCTCTGGGTTGCGGATAATGTCTTGCGCGAAGCTGCGCGCCTGCTCCATGTCCGCCCCGCGCGCGTGGTATATGAGCGCAAGCTCCTCGGCCTCTTCGTCCGGGTACTGTTCCAGTTCCTCGCGCTCCAGGCCGATCTGGTATTCGTACATCTCCCGCTGGGATCGCATGGAAATATATTCGCCTGCGGCCATGGAAAGCGCGCCGGCGAGGAGTCCGGCCACACCCGACAACAGGATGAGCTTGGGATCGCTGATCGCCCCGGCCACCCCGAGGATGAGACTGGTATTGGAGACCAGCCCGTCGTTCACGCCGAATACGGCGGCGCGCAGATTGCCGCCGCTCCCCGCTCCCTTGTGGCGATGGCCGAAGTCCTGCACCGAGGTGGGCATGACATGTCCTACGGCTCCAGGAGCCCCTGCATACACAGAGAGGCCGCGAATCTTGATAGCGGCCAGCACCGGCCGGATGGCGCGCGGGCCAAGCGTGCGGATCAGACTCGCAACCACTCTTGTCCGCAGCGACGGATGAAACTCATGGGGTGGCGCGCCGCCGTGCCGCGTTATCTGCTCCGCCCAGATGCCCGCCTGCGCCCCGGCCGCCTCGCCTAACCGCTTGAACAGCCTGCCCTTGACGGGGTCAGCCTCCACCTCCGCCAATACCCGGTAGAGATAGGCCGACTGCATTTCCTCAGTCCAATTTTCGAGTGCTGACATGATTGCTCTCTCCCCCTGGCAAATCAGACCGATTGCGCAAGATCTATGGTCGTGGACGTTGGCGCAAACGTAAAGGTGAGGCTATGATACGACTATTAGGGAACCTCTGACTTAATCAGAGGTTCCCTAAATATAAAAAAGCATACACCGCAAAGGCGTAGAGAGATACGATCTTCTGTATTGACTTCTCCTCTGCGTCCTCAGCGGTAAACTGTATTTATGGAAGAATCCGAGAGCGTCACCATGCCGAAAAAAGCCAGTCTCGATTTTGAACACGCCCTCAAGGAACTGGAGGCGCTGGTAACGCGCATGGAGAAAGGCGACATCAGCCTGGAGGATTCGCTGAAACATTTCGAACGCGGTATCGAGCTGACCCGCGCCTGTCAAACGGCCCTGAAAGAGGCCGAACAGAAGGTGCAGATCTTGATGGAAAAAGACGGCGCGCTTGAGGCCCAACCCTTCGACAGTGCTCAGGACAGGCCCTTCGAGAACCAAGAGGAATAGCTCTGGTGCCTCGGCATGTCCATCCCGTTAACCTGCCGTCCAATGATGCCCTCGACAGCCTGCTGAACAGTTATCAGCACAGGGTCGAACAGGCCCTGGAGCAACGGCTGCCGGCTGTGCAGCGGCGCCCTGCCGCGCTCCATCAGGCCATGCGCTATGCCGTGCTGGGCGGCGGTAAACACCTTCGGCCCATCTTGGTCTATGCCTCCGGCGCGTGCCTGGGTGCGGAATTGGAAAGCCTGGACGCGCCCGCCTGCGCGGTCGAGATGATCCACGCCTATTCGCTGGTGCATGATGATCTCCCCGCCATGGACAACGACGACCTGCGCCGCGGCAAGCCCACCTGCCACAAGGTGTTTGGCGAGGCGACGGCTATCCTCGCGGGCAACGCGCTGCTCACGCTTGCCTTTCAGATCCTCGCGCAAGCCCCGACCTTGACGGTGAGCGCCGCCACCCGTCTCAAGATGATTGGGATCCTGGCCGAGGCGTGCGGATCACACGGTCTCGCTGGCGGTCAGGAAATGGATCTCGCGGCGGTGGGTAAGACTCTGTCGCTCGCCGAGCTGGAACACATGCACCACCACAAGACCGGCGCCTTGATCCGCGCCAGCGTGCTGTTGGGCGCCTGGTGCGCGGCCGAGTTTGATAGCGCCCTGCTGGAGCGGCTCGACCGCTACGCGCAGGCCACCGGCCTCGCGTTTCAGATCCGCGACGACATCCTCGACGAAGAGGGCGACACCGCCACCCTCGGCAAGACTCAGGGCGCGGATCGCGCCCGCAACAAGCCCACCTACCCCGCGATCGTCGGCATGGCCGAGGCCAAGCGCATGGCCGATGAGCAGCGTGACATTGCGCTCGCCTCAATCAAAGATCTTGATCCCCGCGCCGACTCCTTGCGCTGGATCGCGGATTATATTGTAGAGCGCCGCAGCTAGATCCTCGTTCCTTCCCCCGCAAGCGCCCGCTTGCAAAACCCGCGGCGACCCTCCATCATCAACAATTTATCTCATTGAAACCGCCTCATGACCGATCCGTTACTCCCCCGCATCCATAGCCCGCACGATCTGCGCACATTGAGCGAGGCGGAGCTGGTCGCGCTTGCCGCCGAGCTGCGCGCGTTTCTGATTGAATCCGTGGGGCGCACGGGCGGCCATCTCGCGGCGGGCCTGGGGACGGTCGAGTTGGCGATTGCCTTGCACTACGTCTACGACACGCCGCGGGATCTGCTGGTCTGGGATACCGGTCATCAGAGTTATCCGCACAAGATCCTCACCGGCCGGCGTGAGGCGATGGCGAAGCTCAGGCAAAAAGGCGGGATCGCGGGCTTTCCCAGCCGCGGCGAAAGCCCTTACGACACCTTCGGCGTAGGTCATGCGGGCACCTCTATCAGCGCGGCGCTGGGCATGACGATGGCTGCCAAGACGCGGGGCGAGGACGAGCACAAAATCGTCGCGGTGATAGGCGACGGCGCGCTCACCGCGGGCATGGCCTTCGAGGCCTTGAACCATGCCGGCGATCTCGGCGCCAATCTGCTGGTGATCCTCAACGACAACGACATGTCCATCTCGCAGAACGTGGGCGGCATGTCCAACTATCTGGCGCGCGTATTGTCGGGCCGGTTTTACGCCTCGGTGCGCGAGGGCGGCAAGAAGGTGCTCGCGGGCATGCCTCACATCGAAGAGCTGGCGCGCCGCGCCGAGGAGCACATGAAGGGCATGGTCACGCCGGGCACCCTGTTCGAAGAGCTGGGTTTCAATTACATCGGCCCGATCGACGGCCATGATCTGCACAGCCTCATTAAGACCCTGCGCAATCTGCGCTCGCTCAAGGGTCCTCAGTTTCTGCACGTGGCCACCCGGAAGGGCAAGGGCTATTCGCCCGCCGAGGCGGACCCGTGCGGCTATCATGGCGTCACCGCCTTTGATCCCGAGAGCGGCGAGCCGCTCTCCGGGCCGGGCGGCAAGCCAAGCTATACGCAGGTATTCGGCGACTGGCTGTGCGACATGGCGGCGTGCGATGAACGCCTCGTCGGCATCACGCCCGCCATGTGCGAGGGTTCCGGGCTGGTGGAATTCGCCAAGCGTCACCCCCAGCGCTATTTCGATGTGGGCATCGCCGAGCAGCATGCCGTGACCTTTGCCGCCGGTCTCGCCTGCGCGGGCTTAAAACCGGTCGTGGCGATCTACTCGACCTTCCTGCAGCGCGCCTACGACCAGCTCATCCACGACGTCGCCTTGCAGAATCTCCCCGTGCTGTTCGCTATAGACCGCGCCGGACTGGTCGGTCCCGACGGCCCCACCCACGCGGGCAGTTTTGATCTTTCCTATCTGCGCTGCATCCCCAATATGCTCATCATGGCGCCCAGCGACGAAAACGAATGCCGCCAGATGCTCTATACCGGGTTTTTGCACGACGGCCCCGCGGCGGTGCGTTATCCGCGCGGCGCGGGTCCGGGCGCCGCCGTACAGGCCGCCATGCAGGCGTTGCCCATCGGCAAGGCGGAGGTGCGCCGGCAGGGTAAGCGGCTGGCGCTGCTGGCCTTTGGCGGCATGTTGAAGCCGGCCCTGGATGCCGCCGAACAACTGGATGCGACGGTGGTCAATATGCGCTTTGTGAAGCCTTTGGACGAAGCCTTGCTAACCGAGATCGCCGGTCGTTATGAGCTGCTGGTCACTGTTGAAGAAAACGCGGTGGTGGGCGGTGCGGGCAGCGCGGTGAATGAATGCCTGATAAGTCAAGGACATAGCACGCCCCTCCTGCACCTCGGCCTGCCTGATACCTTTATCGAACAGGGCGCCCGCGCGGAATTGCTCGCGGGCTGCGGCTTGGACGCTGAGGGCATCATTCGGGCGATTGATGCCCGTTATGAGACAGAACCACAGGCTTTCCCGGCGGTCAAAACCATAGTAAAATAGTCAACAATTATGGCCGCCCTGTACACCCTCAAGATTCTGACCGATTTCGCCAGCGCCCACACCCTGCGTGACTACCCCGGCGACTGCAGCCGCATGCACGGCCACAACTGGAAGGTGGAGGTCGAGGTCATCGCGCGGCACTTGGATGAGGTGGGCATGGGCTTGGATTTCAAGGTCATCAAAGAGGCGACCCGCGCACTCGCCCAACGGCTCGACCATCACTATTTGAACGACATCGAGCCGTTTGACAAGGTCAATCCGACCGCGGAAAACATAGCCGCCTATTTTTATCAGGGTCTGTCGCAGCGTCTCAATAATCCGCGCGTGCGGGTGAGCGCCGTCACGCTGTGGGAGACGGATCGCGCCTGCGTGCGTTACAGCGACGAGGCGGTCGAAGGGGAACCTCTGATTAAATCAGAGGTTCCCGCGATACAGGGATGTATTGCCATTACTCAATCGCATTAAGCGATTGAGTAATGGAGAAAAACGAAAATCGCATTTTTCGTTTTTCGTCTCTGAAAAATGTCATGGATGACTTTTTCAGAGTTCCCAAGAAGTCAAACCAAGGCGGGCGCGCGTCCAAGAGGATACAGCCGTATGAAAATCGCAACCAAGCCGGACAATATTCTCCCCATCGCCGACGTGCAGGGAACCGCGGATACGCGCCGCATCGCCATCAACAAGGTGGGCATCAAGGACATCCGTCACCCGGTGCGGGTGCGCGACCGCACCGGCGGCGAGCAGCACACCATCGCCAACTTCAACATGTACGTGAACCTGCCGCACAATTTCAAGGGCACGCACATGTCGCGCTTTGTGGAGATCCTCAACAAACACGAACGCGAGATCTCGGTGGCCTCCTTCAAGGACATGCTGCACGAAATGACCGAGCTACTGAATGCCGAATCCGGCCACATCGAGATGAGCTTCCCTTATTTTGTGAATAAGGCCGCGCCGGTGTCGGGCGTGCAGAGCCTGATGGACTACGAGGTGACGTTTACCGGCGAGGTGGTGAATAAAAAAACCGGCCTTACCATCAAGGTACAGGTGCCGGTCACCAGTTTATGCCCCTGCTCCAAGGAAATCTCCCGCTACGGCGCGCACAACCAGCGCTCGCACGTCACCGTGCAGGTGCGCATACAGGGGTTCGTCTGGATCGAAGAGCTGATAGACATGGTCGAAAAACAGGCGTCTTGCGAGCTGTACGGCCTGCTCAAACGCCCCGATGAAAAGTACGTCACCGAACGCGCTTACGACAATCCGAAGTTTGTGGAAGACATGGTGCGCGACATCGCCGCCGTGTTCAATCAAGATGAACGGATTGAAGCCTATGTGGTGGAATCCGAGAATTTCGAATCCATCCACAACCACTCGGCCTATGCGATGATCGAGCGGGATAAGATAGTGGAGGCGGCCGCTTTGCCGCATTAGCTGTCGTAGGTCGGTCAAGCCTGTCCTGGGGAAAGATGCGATAGCCCAGTCCAGTATAGAATACATAAAAGACCTCACCGCGGAGGACGCGGAGAGTAAATTAAATTATCTTTGATCTTACTGCTCTGCGTCCTCTGCGGTTATATTAAATTAATCTAATTCTTCTTTCGTAATTCCATTATTTTTTCTTTGTGCTGAATCTCCAGTTTTCCCAGGAACGACATACCCAGCAACACCTCGGTGGGGCTGTCGCCGGCGATGACCGCAGCGTCAACATCGCGTAACTCGATCTCACCGACCTTGACCTTGGCGAGTTTGATCATAAAAGCCTCCGCCATGCCTGAGGCGGTGTTCACCGCCGTGCGCTGGCCGTCGAGACGGTAGCTTAGCCCCAGCCGTTTAGCCTCGTTGGCGTTCATGGCGATGAAGGTCGCGCCGGTATCCAACAGAAAATTCACCGGCAGGCCGTTGATGCTGCCGACCGTGGTGTACATGCCCGCCGGATTGGGATAAACCTGAACGGCGGTGTGTTTGGACGCGGCGAGTCGAGTGTTGACCTGGCTGCCCAGCGGATAGCTGCGGCGCTTGCCTTCCACCTCCAGCACCGCGCCGTTGCTGCTGGCGGATATGAGGGTGACGCCCTCCGGGCTGGTTTGTCCCGGCGCGAGGCTGCGTTGTTTGCCGTTGATGCTGACCACGGCCTTGTCCTTGAACAGCCCCAGCATCATGATGTCACCCGCCGTCGCCGGCAGGCTGCTGAGCGCAGCCAGTATTCCCGCTATCTTGATAAATCGCATGTCTCTCCCTACGGCTTGTGTCAGCCCCGCGAGCCGGCTTCCTTCTCCAGCTCCTCGATGGCGTCAAGGATAGATACAAATCGCGTGCCAAAGGGGGTCAGTGTGTATTCGACGTGCGGCGGGATTTCGGGAAACTCACTGCGCCGGAATATCCCGTAGGTGACCAGCTTACGCAGGCGCTGGTTCAACACCTTGGGCGTGAGCCCCTCCACGCTGCGCTCCATCGCGCCGGGCCGATGAACTCCTTGGCGCACCAGTTGCAACACCGTCAAGGACCATTTACAGCCGACGACATCCTCGATGATTCTGCTCACGGGCGGTTGTTTCGCGGCAGGCTGCAAAATTTTTTTAACGTTTGCGTTCATAAAGATGCACCGAAAAGTACCTATCCCACCAAAGAGTGGTTACTTATCACACGGCTCGAAACGGATTATGTTTGCGGCCTCAAGTTGGTTTATAACCTATAGGAGGACATCGTGATGTATAACGTCAAAAGATTCAAGCCGGTGATGCTGCTGCTGGTGCTGAGCGTGGGCCTGGCGCCTTATGTCTATGCCGCCGGGAGCGCCAGTCTGTATGACCGGCTGGGCGGCAAGAAGGCCATCAAGGCCGTGGTCGCGGAGTTTACGGGTATTGTGGGCGGCGACCAGCGCATCAATCACTACTTTGCCAAAACCGACCTCACCCATTTTAAGGCCATGATGGTTGACCAGATCTGTGAAGGCAGCGGCGGCCCCTGCAAGTACAAGGGGCGTGACATGAAGACCACGCACAAGGGCATGGCCATAACCGACGCGGATTTTAACGCCGTGGTCGAGGATCTGGTCAAGGCATTGGATAAGTTCAAGGTGGCGAAGAAGGAGCAGGACGATCTGTTGGGTATACTCGGCCCTATGAAAGGAGATATTGTAGGTCAATGACGCAGGCGCCGGCCGAATAAATTCGGCCCTACCCTATGAAGGGCGACATGTCGTAGGGCCGAATTTATTCGGCCGGCAATGTTATGGAGTCTTGAGTGAAACCGCTGCGTATCTTCCGCCATTTTCCCACCGAAGGGCCGGGTTATTTCGCGCATTTTCTGGATCAGCGCAAAATCCCGTATGAGCTGATCCGCATTGATGCGGCTGAGGATGTCCCTCCACGCCTGGAGGATACTTCCGGCCTGGTCTTCATGGGCGGGCCGATGAGCGTCAACGATGACCTGCCATGGATCAAGCAAGAGCTCGGTCTCATCCGCCGCGCCGCTGAAGCCGGACTGCCGCTACTGGGGCATTGCCTGGGCGGGCAGCTCATCAGTAAGGCGCTCGGCGGCGAGGTGACTGTCAATCCCGTCAAAGAGATCGGCTGGCACCCTGTGCAACGCGTCGAAAATGAGGCGGCACGAGACTGGCTCGGAGATTTGCCTGAACACTTCGAGGTATTTCATTGGCACGGCGAGACGTTCACATTGCCCGAGGGCGCCGCGCCTATCCTCACCAGCCGCTACTGCGCTCAGCAGGGTTTCGTGGCGGGCAACATCCTCGCCCTGCAGTGCCATGTCGAGATGACGGCGGAGATGGTGGGCGAATGGGCGCGCGCGGGCGGAAAGGAATTGTTGGCCGGTACGCCGAGTGTGCAGAGCGAAGCGGAGATGGTGCAAGACCTGTCCGCCAGGATAGACGCCTTACATAAAGTCGCTGAGGTGTTTTATACGCACTGGTTGCGCTCTTTAGAGCTACCAGTATAAGTTTCTGTCACATTTCGCGTGGGCGAGGGGTGTGAGGCGCGCATAAAAAATTTGTTGAGAATGCTGGACATAGGCAAGAAAAGCGTTAAACTCACCTATAGCGGACGTGACCGACCGGGCCTATAAGGGTTTCTTCACGGGCGCTTAGTTTGGAGGCAGGCGTTTTGTATGTGCATCATTGTAAGGTGAGAGATACGGTGAGCAGCCTGTTGAGTTTAACCATAAATAAGAGGTAGTAACATGAGTCTGGGTACTGTGAAGTGGTTCAATGATAGCAAAGGTTTTGGATTTATCTCACCGAAGGATGGCAGCGAAGACGTGTTCGTTCACTACTCGGCCATTACCGCCGAGGGTTTTAAGACTCTGACCGAAGGCCAGACCGTCGAGTTCGAAACAACCAAGGGGCCCAAGGGCCTGCAGGCGACCAACGTAAGGCCCGCCTGATAGTCACAGCACAAGCTTCAATGTGAGGCTTGTGCGCAGGGAAGTAATCCTGCTTTAGCAAGTATCAAGTCCTGCCTTCCGGGCAGGTACCCGATCTGCTCTCGTCCCGAATCCGGTACCCATGTGCAGGCTGGAGCGTTGACGGATCGTGGGTGCGAATAAAAATGAACGCTCACCTCAAGACATACCTCACGGCCCTGGTCATTGCTGCACTCACTCTGTGCGCTCAGGCCGGTTGTGGACAGAAGGGCGATTTGTATTTGCCTGAGCAGCACCCGCAGCCCCAGCAAACCCCTTGAGTCTTCTTTAAGGAAACTCTGAAAAATATATCGCCAACCGCCAAGGCGCCAAGGTCACCAAGAAAAAAGGCTTGAATTTGTAAAGAAAAGTCTTGGCGTTCTTGGCGTCTTGGCGGTTCAACATGATCAGAGCTTCCTTAAGATTCCTGCCCTCGACCGGTGTGGAATAATCCCATATGCAACCCTTCACCTATCGCAATAACCGGCTGTTCGCCGAGGACGTGGATCTTGGAGTCCTCGCCGATCTCTACGGCACGCCGTGTTATGTCTATTCGCGCGCGGCGATGGAGGAACGCTGGCGCGCCTTCGATCAGGCGTTTGCCGGGTGCAGGCATCTGGTCTGCTACGCCGTCAAGGCCAACTCCAATCTCGCCGTGCTCAACCTGCTGGCGCGGCTGGGTTCGGGCTTTGATATCGTCTCGGGCGGAGAGCTGGAGCGTGTCCTGGCTGCGGGGGGCGATCCCGGCAAGGTGATTTTTTCAGGTGTCGGCAAGACCGGCATGGAGATGCAGCGTGCCCTGGAGGTTGGCATTCTGTGTTTCAACGTCGAGTCCGAGGCCGAACTGGAATGTCTCAATGAGGTCGCGGGACGCCTGGGACGGCGCGCGCCGGTCTCGCTGCGCGTGAATCCCGATATTGACGCGCGCACTCATCCTTATATCTCCACCGGCCTCGCCGGAAACAAGTTCGGGATAGACATTACCGCCGCCCATGAGGTCTACCGGCGGGCTGCGGCGATGCAGCACATCGAGGTGCTGGGCGTGGACTGCCATATCGGTTCGCAGTTGACCGAAGTCGAGCCTTTTGTGGAGGCTCTTGAGCGGGTATTGTCCCTGGTGGACAGGCTAGAGGATGATGGCATCGCACTCCGCCATCTGGATCTCGGCGGCGGACTGGGCATCCGGTATTCGGACGAGACGCCGCTGGAGCCCGCGCAATACGCCGCGGCATTGCTTCCGCAACTCAGGAACCGGGATTATCAAATTTTGATTGAGCCCGGACGCGCCATCGCCGGCAACGCCGGGATCTTGTTGACCCGGGTCGAATATATAAAGCATAGCCGGCACAAGAACTTCGTGATCGTGGACGCCGCCACGAACGACCTCATACGGCCCGCCCTGTATAATGCCTACCATGCCATCCGGCCGGTGCAGGAGCGTACCGGCGACGTACAGGGACATACTAGTGTCGCGGGAGGCAGGACGCCGGGAGCGACCGAGGCGCAGATCTATGATGTGGTCGGCCCGGTGTGCGAAAGCGGCGATTTTTTGGGCCGGGATCGCAGCTTGAACGTGCAACGCAACGATCTTCTGGCGATCTTTTCGGCGGGCGCCTATGGTATGAGCATGAGCTCCAATTACAACACCCGCCCGCGCGCGGCGGAGGTGATCGTGGACGGCGCCCGGCACCACCTTGTGCGCGCACGCGAGACGGTGGTGGAACTGTTTGCGGGCGAAAAACTGTTGCCGTAGCAAGCTGTGTTGAATTACGGCCTGCCGCGCCCAATATCAGTAAACATATTCACCGCAGAGGACGCGGAGGAATGTGATTAGGATGATGAATTTCACCTCCGCGTCCTCTGCGGTGATGTTTTTTTCATCGTAGTAAGGCTCAATAGAGGCTAATCAGTGGAACAATTTCACGGTACAACCATCCTGTCGGTGCGGCGTAACGGCAAGGTCGTCATAGGCGGGGACGGTCAGGTGACCGTGGGCAACACGGTCATGAAGGGCAATGCGCGCAAGGTGCGCAGGCTGTATCACGACCAGGTGATTGCCGGCTTTGCCGGCGGCACCGCGGACGCCTTCACGCTGTTCGAGCGTTTTGAGGCCAAGCTGGAAAAACACCAGGGCAATCTCACCCGTTCCGCCGTCGAGCTCGCCAAGGATTGGCGTACCGACCGCATGCTGCGCCGCCTGGAGGCCTTGCTCGCGGTCGCGGACAAAACCGCCTCGCTCATCATCTCCGGCAACGGGGATGTCATCGAGCCCGAGCAGAGCCTGATGGCCATCGGCTCGGGCGGCCAATTCGCCCAGGCGGCGGCGCGCGCGCTGCTCGAGAACACCGATTTCGACGCCCGCACCATTGTGGAGAAGAGCATGGCGATTGCAGCGGACATCTGCATTTACACCAACCGGAATTTGACGATAGAGGAGTTGTAGGCCGCTTTGGTCTATACCGTTATGACGATGCTGACACCTAAGGAAATCGTCCAGGAACTGGACAAACACATCATCGGCCAGGGCGCGGCGAAGCGTGCGGTGGCGATTGCGCTCCGCAACCGCTGGCGGCGCGGGCAGGTCAGCGAGGACTTGCGCAATGAGATCACGCCCAAGAATATTCTGATGATCGGTCCGACCGGCGTGGGCAAGACCGAGGTCGCGCGCCGCCTCGCCAAGCTGGCCAGCGCGCCGTTCATCAAGGTTGAGGCCACCAAATTCACTGAGGTGGGTTACGTGGGGCGTGATGTGGAATCCATCATCCGCGACCTGCTGGACACCGCCATCAAGATGACGCGCGAGGAAGAAATGAAAAAGGTGCGGCACCGCGCCGAGGAGAGCGCCGAGGAGCGCATCCTGGATATCCTGCTGCGTCCCGCACGCCAGCCGGCCTTTGTTCCGTCCGATGCGGCGGTGGTTGCGGAAGAGTCGTCTACGCGCCAGACCTTTCGCAAAAAACTGCGCGAAGGCGAATTCGATGAGCGTGAGATCGAGGTCGAACTCAGCGCCGTTCCCATTGGCGTGGAGATCATGGCGCCGCCCGGCATGGAGGAGATGACCAGTCAGTTGCAGGGGATGTTTCAAAATCTTGCCGGCAGCCGCACCCGTACCCGCAAGCTGCGCGTCAAGGAGGCTTTTAAATTGCTGACCGATGAAGCGGCAGCCAAGCTCATAGATGAAGAGGCCCTCAAGACCCGCGCCATACAAAACGTCGAGCAGAACGGCATCGTATTCATAGACGAGATAGACAAGATCACCTCGCGATCGGAACGTATGGGAGCGGATGTCTCGCGCGAAGGCGTGCAGCGCGATCTGTTGCCGCTGGTGGAAGGGAGTACGGTGTCCACCAAGTACGGCATGGTCAAGACCGATCATATTCTGTTCATCGCATCGGGCGCGTTTCATCTTTCCAAGCCCTCCGATCTCATCCCCGAATTGCAGGGCCGCCTGCCGATACGTGTCGAACTGGATGCGCTGGGCGCGCAGGATTTTGTGCGTATTTTGACCGAGCCGGACGCCTCACTTACTGAGCAATACAGCGCGCTGTTGGCGACCGAGGGTGTACACTTGAGTTTCACGCCGGACGGCATTTCCCGCCTCGCCGAGATCGCCTGGCAGGTCAACGAGCGCACCGAGAACATCGGCGCACGCCGGCTGCATACGGTGATGGAGCGTCTGCTGGAGACGATCTCCTTCGGTGCGTCAGAGCAAGCGGGTCAGAGCTTCGAGATCAACGCCGCATACGTGGACGAACATCTCCGCGAACTGGCAGAGAATGAGGATTTGAGCAGGTATATACTTTGAAGGCTGATACAAGAGGAAAGATACAAGATACAAGAGGGATAAAGTTTGTACTTTTCTCTTGTATCTTTTCTCTTGTATCTGTACCTATGCGCCCCACTGAAATCAAGCTGCACCAAAAATCGCGGATCTGAGCAGGTATATACTTTGAAGGCTGATACAAGAGGAAAGATACAAGATACAAGAGGGATAAAGTTTTGTACTTTTCTCTTGTATCTTTTCTCTTGTATCTGTATCTATGCGTCCCACTGAAATTAAACTGCATCAAAAATCGCGCATGCTGGAGATCAGCTTCGACGACGGCGCCCGTTTCGATCTGCCCTGCGAGTACCTGCGCGTGTATTCGCCCTCGGCGGAGGTGCGCGGTCACGGCCCCGGTCAGGAGGTGTTGCAGGTGGGCAAGGAGCAGGTCAACATCAGCGCCATAGACCCGGTCGGCAGCTATGCGGTGCGCCTGCATTTCGATGACGGCCACAACACGGGGCTTTATTCGTGGGATCTGCTCTATGAGCTCGGTGCACATCGGCAGGAAAAATGGCAGGCCTATCTGGAACGGCTGCAGCGGGCAGGTCACACGCGCAAAGAAGCATGAGCGAACGAGACACCACCCACTTCGGCTATCAACAAGTCCCCATCGAGGAAAAGGCGGAGCGGGTCGCCGGTGTGTTCGGATCGGTGGCGGCCAGGTACGACCTGATGAACGATGTCATGTCGTTCGGCATCCATCGCTTGTGGAAACGCTTCACTATTGACGTGAGTGGTGTCAGGGCAGGGGAGCGCGTGCTGGATCTCGCCGGTGGTACCGGTGACCTGGCCGCAAAACTCGCGGATCGCGTGGGGATGCAAGGTCAAGTGATGCTCGCCGACATCAATGCCGCCATGTTGCGGGAAGGGCGTGAGCGGTTGGTGAATCGCGGAGTGGTGGCTAATATTGAATATCTCCAGGCCGATGCCGAATGCCTGCCTTTTCCCGATGACTATTTCGACTGTGTCACCATGGCCTTCGGGCTGCGCAATGTGACTCATAAGGAACGCGCCCTGGCTGCGATCTGCAGGGTGTTGAAGCCGGGCGGCCGTGCGTTGATACTGGAGTTTTCCAAACCCAGCATCCCCGGCCTGCAACCCCTGTATGATCTATACTCGTTCAAGGTCCTCCCTCTGATGGGCAAACTGATCGCACGCGACGCGGATAGCTACCGCTATCTCGCCGAGTCCATCCGCATGCATCCAAATCAAGAAGCCTTAAAAGCGATGATGCAGGGCGCAGGTTTTGAGCGCTGTGATTACTACAATCTGAGTGGCGGCATCGTGGCCTTGCACAAGGGTTATAAGTTCTGAGTCCCACTGCCCGAACCTACCCAACACGCATGAACATCCCCCAGCCAGTGCACATACGCGCCTTGGAAGGCGCACTGAACCGCTATCTCAATCTCGACCCAGATACCCCGTCGCGTTTCGCCGCTCTCTCCGGCAAGGTCATCGCGGTCGAATTGGAAGGCCTGGAGCGGACAATATACCTTGCGCCGGAGCCGGATGGGGTCCGCATCCTTGCGGATTATGCGGGCGTTCCCGATGCGACATTGCGTGGTGCGCCGTGGGCGCTATTACGCATGGGGAGCCTGCAGAGTGACAGCCGCGAGGCCCGTGCGGCGTTGGCCTTGGGCGAGATACGGATCAGCGGCGACGTCGAGTTGGGACAGCGCTTCAAGCAGATCCTCGACGCCGTCGAGATAGATTGGGAGGAACATCTCGCAGGGTTCGTGGGCGACCTGTTGGCCCACAAACTCGGTAACGCGGCGCGCGCCGTGCAGGGCTGGGGCCGGCAAGCCGCCGCCAGGCTCGGCCAGGATTTCGCCGAGTATCAACAGGAGGAAGCGTACAACCTGCCGCGCCCGGACGACGTGCGGAACTTTATCGGCGCGGTGGATACCTTGCGCGATGATGTCGAACGCCTGGAGCAACGGGTGGCGCGCCTGCGGCGCCGCCTGGAAGCTGCGACGGATAAAAAAACGTGATACGCCCCGGCCAGTTTTTCCGCCTGTTTTATATCAATCGTGTCTTGCTGCGGCATGGGCTGGACGAAATCATCCTCGCCACCCATCTGTTCCGCCCGCTGCGTTTTTTGCTTTATTTTGCCCCGTGGTACTGGGTGCGCGGCGATCTGCCGCCGCGCGCGGTGCGCATCCGCCGCGCCCTCGAAGACCTCGGACCGGTGTTCGTCAAGTTCGGGCAAATGCTCTCCACCCGCCCCGATTTATTGCCGGAAGACATCGCCAAGGAACTTGCTCTGCTTCAGGATCAAGTGCCGCCCTTCCCCGGCGATCAGGCGCGAGCCATCATCGAGCAGGCCTACGGGAAACCCTTGAGCGAGGTGTTTCAGGAATTTCAGGAGACGCCCTTTGCCTCCGCCTCCATCGCACAAGTTCATCTCGCGCGCCTGTTCGGCGGCCGCGAGGTGGTTGTCAAGGTGGTGCGTCCGCAGATCGAAAAGGTGATCCGCCGCGATGTGAGCCTGCTTTACGCCCTCGCCGAGTTGGCCGAGCGTTACTGGTCACAGGGAAAACGTCTGCGGCCGCGCGAAATAGTCGCGGAGTACGAAAAGACCATACTCGATGAACTCGACCTGCTGCGCGAGGCGGGCAACGCCAGCCAGTTACGCCGCAACTGGCTGGGTTCCACGTTGCTCTATGTACCGGAAATCGAATGGCCATTGGCGCGCCGCGACGTCATGGTCATGGAACGGATTTACGGCATCCCTATCAGTGATGTCGCCGGGCTGCGCGCGGCAGGCATCAACCTCAAGGAACTGTCCGAACATGGCGTGGAAATATTTTTTACTCAAGTCTTCCGTCACAGTTTCTTTCACGCCGACATGCACCCCGGCAACATCTTCGTCTCGCCCAAGGGCCAATACGTCGCGGTGGACTTCGGTATCATGGGTACGCTCAGCCCGGCGGATCAACGCTATCTCGCGGAGAACTTTCTGGCCTTTTTCAACCGGGACTACCGCCGCGTCGCGCAGTTGCACGTAGATGCAGGCTGGGTGCCGTCTACTACGCGAGTAGATGAGTTTGAATCCGCCATGCGTACCGTGTGTGAACCGATTTTTGAACGCCCGCTGAAGGACATCTCCTTCGGGCAGTTGTTGCTGCGTCTGTTTCAAACGGCGCGCCGCTTTAATATGGAAGTGCAGCCGCAACTGGTGCTGCTGCAAAAAACCTTGCTCAACATCGAAGGGTTGGGCCGGCGACTGTATCCCGAGCTGGACCTGTGGGTTACCTCGAAGCCGATCTTGGAACGCTGGATGAGCGAACAGGTCGGAACACGCGCCTTATTGCGCGCCATCCGCGAGAATGCCCCGCAGTGGGCGGAAAAGATGCCCGATATTCCTCTACTGGTGCATGAAGTCCTGGAACAGGCGCGTGACGGCAAACTGCAAATCGAATGGAAATCGAAGGAACTTAATGAGATCCGCCGTGAGATGCGGCAGGCCATGGCCCGCGGCTATACCGCCACGATAGGCGCGGCCTTTATTATCAGCGCCGCAGTGATTAAAGGTTTGGACGGTTATGCCCCGATGATGATCGGCAATGCGCCCGTGCTCACCTGGCTGCTCGGTGGCATCGGCGCCTTGCTCCTGATCCGTTCGTGGTCGGGCGGACGGGATTAACTGATTAAAACTTACCGCTGAGGACGCGGAGGTGTTTGGGGGGCATGAAATAACGCACCTCCTCTGCGATCTCTGCGGTTATATTTTGCAGCGGCGAAGGCCGGATTTCTTTTCTCAACCCAGCCTGCGGACTTGCGGACCGCAGTCCTTAACGTGCCGCTCAATTTGCCCCTCCTCTGTCCGGCCGAAAGCGACCCGCCTGATTTCATTGCCTTCCGCGTTGCGGTAAACCAACTCATCCGTTTCCAGGCTGTACTCAGGATGACGGGGATCATTCCACTGGTCGAGAAAGTACATATAGAAGGGGGCAAAGAAGCCGCGGGTAGGGTAGTCCCGCTGCAGGGCGAATACGTATTCCGGCTGGTTCTTGACCTCATAGCCGTCATGGCAATACTGCACCCATACATATTCGCCCGTCACCACCAGCTTCCAGAACGGCGGGTCGTCATAGAACTTGAGGGAGATCTTCTTGCCTGCGGCGCTCAGCTTCTTCAAATAGGCGATGCTGATCTCGATTTCACTGCGGTAGGTTTCCAGCAGTGATTCCGGGTTGTCCAGGGAGTTGACGCGCTTGATAGCGCCCTCGCCATTCGGATTCATCAGCATCACCCGGATTTCGTAGCTGTGTTCCAAGGGCTGCTGAAGCATGCAATTTTCCGAGCTGAACGTATCATAGCCGGTGATGGAAAAAATCGAGACATCCCGCGCGCAAAGAAATTTCTTGCGCAAGGCACGCTCGCCCCGACGGGAAAACCAGCCGGTTTTTTCGCGCGCATACACCAGCGAGGCGATCTTATTCATCCGCAAGTTGCGCCGTCCGTCCAAGGCAATTATGGAAATATTAAACAGCATGACCAGGACGGCGGCAAAGCCGATCTCTGTGATGACCAGTAAATGGGAATCGTATTCCACTTTGGGCCACCAATAGTAAAGAATGTATTTGGCAGCCACTGGCAAGTAAAAAGCCATTCCAATGGCCAGCAGCGTGATGACGATATGCGCCACAATATGCCGGAAGCTGCTGGAGAGACTGCGAAAATGGATGTTGTAATGCATCGTATGCTCCTTGGAAATGGGATGGACACGAGATAAACGGGCGATTGTACTGCCGACGGTTGAAGAACAAGCTGCGTGCGGCCCATGGATGAGCCACCATTTCGGGACTACAGAAGACAGCCGGAGTAGTTATCCGGCCGTCATGCAAACAGCAAAATAATTATACCACAGATTCAGGCTTTGGGTACGCGGCGATTTCACTTTTAAACTACTACGGTTTTTTTGCTCCTACCACAACCAGTACGATTCCTCCTGCCAGCGCCAATACGCCTAAAACAGGCGGGAGCGGGATCGTCTTCTCGGTTTCTGCAGTGGCCTCGATGGGGCCAATGTCAATGACCTTCTCTTGGGTCGTGTAGGTAATTCCCTGGTAGGCGAGTGCAACAACCCCCAGTACGATAAGAATGATACCGATCATGGTCGCCGATTTCATACACAGTCTCCTTGATTAATTTTGAAATCAGGTGGATCCGAGGAATCTCTGATTTATCAGAGATTCCATAAAACTATAAAGGCCTGCGGCCCTGGATGATTCGAATCAGTACCACAATGATGGCGATCACCAAGAGGATATGGATAAACCCGCCGATGGTGTAGGAGGTGACCAGCCCTAATGCCCATAGAATCAACAGAACTACAGCAACAGTCCACAAGATATCCATGTTCAACTCCTTTGTTTAATGGGGTCAATTGCCAGGTTAATGTCAATCTACCCCATTTATTAAGCGACATTTTCAAAACGAATGCAAATAATTGTGTGCCTTGTCAGGGGGCGGAATAACGGGGCTGATACTTAGAGCATATCCATAAATAGTTCCCCTGTGTCCCTTGCGGTGAAAAAGCTTCACCGCGGAGGACGCGGAGGAGAAACAAATCCTTCTTGATTCCTCTGCGCCCTCTGCGGTAAATTATTTATGGATAAGTTCTTAGATGCTTTGGGATATTTTGGGTTACGACAAATGCCTAGCCGGTCCTACGAATACCGCGAGCTACTCGTCATGAACGGTTTTAATCAGCTCTAGTGTTTCTCCGCAGCATTCAACGCCGCCAGCAAATCGGGATAGACATTCTCTGCGCCCAGCTGATCTAGGATGCCGGCCTGGGTCAGCTTTCTGGTCACGCGTTCATTGGCCTCGCAGATGATGATGCGTTTGTGCTTATTCTGAAACAGCTCGATCATCTCGTGGAAGGTTTGCATCGCGGTGGCATCGACGAACGGGACGCGTGCCAGGCGGATGATCAATACCCTGATGTCACCGTTTAACTCCATCATCGTGTTCTCGAAGGTTTCGGCGGCGCCGAAAAAAAACGGCCCGTCGATGGAATAGATTTGCACGCCTTTGGGAATGCCGATCACGCAGTAATCCGGCAACAGGGTAGCGATTTCCTCGCTGTTGATGCCTTCGATGCGCACCGACTCCGCCATGCGCTTCATGAACAGCAATGCGGCCAGGATCACGCCGACATTGACCGCAATCACCAGATCCACAAATACGGTGAGAAAAAATGTAATCAGCAACACGGCGACATCGCTGCGCGGGCTGCTCTTCACCAGATGTGCAAAGTGGCGCAGCTCGCTCATGTTATAGGCCACCACAAACAGAATGGCGGCGAGCGCGCACATGGGGATGTAAGCGGCATATGGCGCGAGTGCCAGCAGGATGAGCAGCAAGACCGCCGAGTGGGTGATGCCGGCGAGCGGGCTTGTGGCGCCGTTGCGGATGTTGGTGGCGGTGCGGGCGATGGCGCCGGTGGCGGCGAAGCCGCCGAACAGCGGGGTCACCATGTTGGCCAGCCCCAGCCCGGTCAGCTCCTGATTGGAATTATGCCGTGTGCCGGTCATGCCGTCGGCCACGACTGCCGAGAGCAATGATTCAATCGCGCCCAGCATCGCAATGGTGAAGGCCGGCCCGATGAGCTCGATGATATGCGTAAAGCTGACTTGCGGCAGCTTGAACTCGGGCAGGCCCTGGGCCAGGCCGCCGAACACACTGCCGATGGTCGCTACACCGTCGAATTTAAACAGCACTTGCAGCAGTGTGACTACCAGCATGGCAACGAGAGGGCCGGGGACGCGCCTGATGAATTTCGGAGTGAGGATCGCGAGCGCGAGCGCCGTAAGCGCAAGGCCGGCGGTCGCCAGATGCGGGTGCGGCAAGGCTTGCAGCAGGCTCCAGAACTTCTGGTGAAAATGTGTTCCCGCGGATGGCGGATGCAGGCCGAAAAAATCCTTCCACTGGCCCACCCAGATGATGACCGCGATGCCTGTGGTAAAGCCGACCACGACCGGATTGGGAATGAATTTTATCAGCGCGCCCAGGTTGGCGAGGCCCATTACGACGAGGATCAGGCCCGCCATCAAGGTGGCGAGTTGCAGGCCGTCGAAGCCGTATTTTGCTGTAATACCGGCGAGGATAACGATGAAGGCCCCGGTGGGGCCTGAGATTTGCATCCGGCTACCGCCCAGCACCGCAGTGAGCAAGCCCGCGATCACGGCGGTATAGATGCCTTGTTCCGGTTTGGCGCCGGAGGCGATGGCAAACGCCATGGCGAGGGGGAGCGCCACTACGCCGACGATAACTCCGGCGAGCAGATTGGGGAGGATGTGTCCGCGCCCAAACAGTCCGGCGCGGCTGGCTTCAAGAAAGGCGATCAACGCAGTGTGCGCTGCAAGGCGGCTTCGACCTGAGTGCGTTTTTCTTTTCCGGACAATACCTCGATCAGTTCGAGTGCGAAATCCATCGCCGTGCCGGGGCCGCGCGAGGTGATGACCTTGCCGTCCCTGACCACGGGATTATTTTCAATCCTGATGTTGGAGGACGCGAGTATTTCCAGTGTGCCCGGAAAGCCGGTCGCGCGTTTGCCATTGAGCAGGCCGGCATGCGCGAGTACGGCGGGCGCGGCGCAGATAGCGGCGGTGAATTTGCCGCTATTCGCCATCTTTTTTAACAGTTCACGGACGCGCGCGTCTTTGTTCAAATTGTCTGCGCCAGGCTGGCCGCCGGGTAGCACCACCATGTCGTAGTCGTGCTCGAGCGCTTCGTCGAGCGTGGTATCGGGCAACAGGCGCGTACCGCGGCTTCCACGCACCGGCCCGGCATCGAACCCGGCCGTCACGACCGTGATGTCGGCGCGGCGCAGCAGGTCTATGATGGTGACGGCCTCAAGCTCTTCGCAACCTTGTGCAAGCGGAACGAGCACCTGTGTCATCGCGGGTCCTATAGAGTTGAACCGCCAAGACGCCAAGAACGCCAAGATTTTTCCTTCAATTCAAGCCTTTTTTCTTGGTGATCTTGGAGCCTTGGCGGTTGATGATATATTTTCAGAGTTTCCCTAGGTTTACGGCCGCAAACTCAATTTGCTGAACGTTGCGGCAATATGGCAAGCCCCTTGAGCAGGGTGAGCGCCTCATGGAGTTGGTAGTCGCTGGTCAACAGAGGTTCTTTGGGCTTTTCGGGAGCACCGGTCTCGGGCGCTGAGGTAGCGTCGCCTTTGCTCTCTCCCTTTTCGCCTTGCTCCTTGCCATCGGCGCCGGCCTTGCCGTCCTGACCCTTGTTATTGATAAGGTGGCGCGTGAGATCCGACTCCTTGATAAGCTCAATGCCGGACTGCTCGGTGGCGGCGAGCTTGACGTTTTCCAAAACCACATCCGGCACGATGCCCTCGGCCTGGATGGAGCGGCCGTTGGGCGTGAAGTAGCGCGCGGTGGTGAGCTTGAGAGCGGAGTCATTGGTCATCGGCAGGATGGTCTGCACCGAGCCCTTACCGAATGTCTTGGCGCCCATCACGATGGCGCGCTTCTGATCCTGGAGGGCGCCCGCCACGATCTCGGAGGCCGAGGCCGAACCGCCGTTGACCAGCACCACTATGGGCGCACCCTTCAGGACGTCTCCGGGTGTGGCGTTGAAGCGGAATTGAGAATCCTTGACGCGGCCCTCGGTGTAGACGATCAGGCCCTTCTCCAGGAAGGCGTCGCTCACCGCCACCGCGGCATTGAGCACGCCGCCGGGATTATTGCGGAGATCGAGCACCAGACCCTTCAGCTCACCGTTGCTGTCTTTTTTGAGTTTGTCTATCGCCTCGATCATATTCGGGCCGGTCTGCGCCTGGAATTGCGAGATGCGCAGATACGCGAATCCCGGCTCCAGGGTTTGGCTCTTGACGCTTTTGACCTTGATGATGGCGCGGGTCAGCGTAATCCTGAGGGGCTTTTCCTCGCCCTTGCGCAGAAGGGTGAGGGTGATCTGGGAGCCCTCCGGGCCGCGCATGAGCTTGACGGCGTCATTGAGTTCCATGCCTTGTAGCGGGGTGTCGTCGAGCCGGATGATGAGGTCGCCGGCGTGGACGCCGCCGCGGCTGGCGGGCGTGTCATCAATCGGCGCGATGACCTTCACAAAGCCGTTCTCCATGCCGACCTCGAGACCGAGGCCGCCGAATTCGCCGGTCGTGCCGATCTGCAATTCCTTGAAGGCGTTGCTGTCAAGATAGCTCGAATGCGGGTCGAGGCCTGCCAACATCCCGCGCACGGCGCTTTCCAGCAGTACCTTATCTTCAACGGGTTCGACATAGTCGCTCTTGATCTTGGCGAATACCTCGGTAAAGGTGCGCAGCTCCTCGAGAGGCAGCGGCGAAGCCGCCTGCGCCTCTTCGCGCTGGGCAAGGACACCCCGCCCCAGCGCGAGCGAGATGCCGAGCAAGAGGCCGAGGCCAAGGATCAAAAGACTACGCATTCTGTGATTCATGTGTGACTCCACTCTACATCCGTGAGGAACGACTAATATTGCATTTTACCGCAAGATGGGCGATTTTCCTTGTGCTTTTTATAGCAGGCTGTTAAAAAACAGCCTGCTGGGGCGCACGGCGCAAAGCAAAAATCGCACTTTTTGCTTTGCGATTTGGAAAAGGCCATGGCGGGCTTTTTTTCAACAACCTGATGGAGTAAGCGATTTTGAACTGCTAAGCCGGAGGCGCGCACCACAGTGCAGGGTTGTTCGGCTCGCCGTGCGCCCGGATCTCAAAATACAGCCCGGCGGGTTCCTCGGCGCCGTTCAAACCCACGGCGGCGATGGTCTCGCCGGCCTCAACCCGGTCGCCGGATTTTTTATGCAACTCGCGGTTGTAGCCATACAGGCTCATGTAGCCGTCGCCATGGTCAATAATGACGAGCAAACCAAAGCCGCGCAGTTCGTCGGCAAACACGACCCGGCCCGCCGCGATGGCCCGTACCGCCGCGCCTTCCTCGGCCTGGATCAACACCCCGCGCCATTTTAGTTGCCCGCCCAGCCGCGGGCTGTCGTAGTGGGCGATGAGGGGGCCCTGGCTCGGCCACGGTAGTTTGCCTTTGAGCGCCGCAAACGGCGTAGGGTCGCCGCCGGTCTTGGGTTCATGGGCCGCGGCCGACTGCTGCAAGGTGGGAAGTAAGGCCTGGAGGCGTCTTTCGTCCTCCAGGAGGCGGGTCAACTCCTCATTTTTGACGCCGATCTCGCTGTTAAGCCCGGCGAGCAGTTGGACGCGCGTTTGCCGGCCCAGTTCCAGAAGCTGTCTTTCTTCCCGTTGCGCGGTCTGTAATGTCTCGAGGGCGGCCACTTGCTGTCCGATGGACTCAGTCACCGCGGCAAGTTGCTTGAGATTTACACTGTAGTTTTCTATCCGGCGCATCCGCGCGCGATTCAGATAGTCGTAATAAACCAGTTGACGGCCGAGCCGGGCGGGGTCTTCCTGATTCAACAGGATCTTCAAGTCATCCTGCCTCCCCAGGATATAGGCCGCACGCAGCTGCCGGCCCAGCGCCGCGCTCTGGGCGTCAAGTTCGTCCTGGAGGCGACGCTTTTCAGCTTCCAGTTCGTTGAGCCGCCGGGTATGGGTTTGCAGTTGGGCGTCTTGCTCTTTGAGGCGCGCATCGAGAGCGGCAATGGCCTGCTCGGCGTCGGCGAGGCGGGTGCGCAGATCGCCCTGTTGTTGCTGCGCGCCCTCCAGGCTGTACCGCAATGTCTCGATCCGGCTGCGAAGATTCTCCAGCTCAGCAGACTTGCTTTGGTAATTCGCGGCGTCGTTGTCTTGCGTAGCGCCCCAAGCGGGCAGCGCTAGGGCGGATACAAGCATGAGAACGCTTATCTTGTATCTTGTATCTTTTCCCTTGTATCTGGTTCTAATGAACAAACTCCACCAGGCTATCGCCGCTCATCTCGGAGGGGATGTCCAAGTTCATAAGGTGCAGCAGGGTCGGGGCGACATCGGCCAGGGTCCCGCCTTTGGTCATCTTGGCGGGCCGGCCGACGTAGATCAACGGCACCGGGTTGGTGGTATGCGCGGTGTGCGCCTGACCGGTGCCCTCGCCGATGAGCTGCTCCGCGTTGCCGTGATCGGCGGTGACGAGCAACTCGCCGCCGACCTTTTTTAGGGCCTCGACGATGCGACCGAGGCAGGCGTCTATGGTTTCAATCGCCTTAACGGTGGCGTCAAGGTTGCCGGTATGTCCGACCATGTCCGGGTTGGCGAAGTTGCAGATGACGGTATCGTAGGTGCGGCTCTCGATGGCCTGCACCAACTGGTCGGTGAGTTGCACCGCGCTCATCTGCGGCTGCAAGTCGTAGGTAGCGACGTGCGGCGAGGGGATCAGGATGCGATCTTCGCCCACAAACGGCTGCTCCTCTCCGCCGTTAAAAAAGAAGGTCACGTGCGCGTATTTTTCGGTCTCGGCGATGCGCAGTTGACGTAAACCCTGTTCCGCGACATAGGCCCCGAAGACGTTTTTCAGGCGCTCCGGCGGAAAGGCCACCGGCACGGGGAAGTCCTCGCTGTAATCGGTGAGGGTGACAAAGCCGCCGAGCTTGGGCATGGCCTCGCGCCTGAAACCGGTGAAGTTCGGCTCGATGAAGGCGCGCGTGATCTGGCGCGCACGGTCGGAGCGGAAATTCATGAAGATCACCACATCGCCGTCCTCGATGCGCACCGGTTGTTGAGTCGCTCCCGGCATCCTGCCTCCCGCGACACTAGTACTTCCCTGTACGTCGCCCTGCGGAACGATGGCGGTGGCCTTGACGAACTCGTCGGACTCGCCGCGCGCATAGGCCATCTCGAGGGCCTGCATGGCGGTCTCGGCGCGAAACTCCGCCTTTCCCAGCGTGATGAGGTCGTAGGCCGCTTGAATACGCGGCCAGCGGTGATCGCGGTCCATCGCGTAATAGCGGCCTATGATCGAGGCGAAGCGGCCCTTGCCCAAGGCATCGAACTTATCCTGCATGGCCTTGATGGAAGCCGTCGCGCTCTTTGGCGAGGTATCGCGGCCGTCCAAAAAGGCGTGCAGATACACGCGCGCCGCGCTGCGCCGCGCCGCCAATTCGGCCATGGTGTGGATGTGCTCTTCATGGCTGTGCACGCCGCCGTCGGACAGCAGCCCCAGCATGTGCACCGCCTTGTTATTGGCGACGGCCTGATCCACGGCCTTGGTCAACGCCTCGTTGGTGAAGAACGAACCGGTCTTGATGGCGCGGCTGATGCGGCTGAATTCCTGATAGACGATGCGTCCCGCGCCGAGATTGAGGTGCCCCACCTCGGAATTGCCCATCTGATCGGCGGGCAGGCCGACATCCGTCCCCGAGGTGCTGATGAGCGTGTGCGGGTAATTTTTCCAAAGGCCGTCCCACACCGGTTTGCGGGCGGCGAGTATGGCGTTGCCTACCGGATTTTCGCTATAGCCCCAGCCATCCAGAACGATGAGCACCATGGGGCGATGTGTCAAAGGCATGGATTTAATCCTGCACACGGCCGAGTGTTGGCTGGTTCCGGACAACCGGGGAAACGCAAAGACAATGGCATGAAAGGCGTTATAACTATAAAATAGGCGTTTATAAGCAAATTATACAATTTTCTTCCCTATTCGGTATACAGCGCATGCAGCAGTTAAGCACATTCGTCATCGCCCACTGGGAGCTGTTTTTGGCGCTGGTGATTATCCTCGCCCTGCTGTTAACCAGCGGCCTCAGTCAGAAAATGCTCGGTTTCAAAGAGGTGGAGCCGCAGGAGGCGGTGCGCCTCATCAATCAACAAGGCGCCACGGTGTTGGATGTGCGTGAAGAGAAAGAGTTCCACGAGGGTCACATCGTGCACGCGATATCCGCTCCGCTGGAAAATTTGGAGGCGCGCCTGCCTGCGCTGGAAGACTATAAGGACAAGCCCATCATCATCGCCTGTCAAACGGGTGAGCGTTCCGCGCGCGCGGCTGCGCTGCTGCGCAAACAGGGCTTTACCACGCCCTACAAATTGGCTGGCGGGCTGCGCGCCTGGCGCGAGGCCAAGCTGCCGCTGAGTAAAGGGCGCCTCTAAAAATGATGGATTTTGCTTCAAGACAAGGCGCAGCGCCGTCGAGCAGCGCAGCATACACGCCAGTATGTGAGCAGCGGAGACAAGCTGCAACGCAGTATTGGAGCAAAAGACGCGTTTTTAGAGGCGCCCTAAGTAGATGATCGTTATCTACAGCACCTCCGCGTGCCCCTATTGCGTGCGCGCGAAGCGTTTTTTGGATGCCAAGGGCGTGAGTTACACCGATCTGCGCGTGGATCTCGACCCCGCATTACGGCAACAAATGGAACATAAAAGTCAGCGGCGCAGCGTTCCGCAGATCTTTATCGGCGACCACCACGTGGGCGGTTTTGATGACATGTGGCGTCTCGAACAGAGCGGTAAGCTGGACACCCTGCTCGGCGGAATCTACCCATGAACCTGCGGCTGAAGGCCGCACGGACTCCCTTCTCCCGCTTGCGGGAGAAGGGAGTCCGAAGAGCCGGATGAGGGAGAGACCGTCCGGTTCATGGGCACAATCCGCGATACTGGGGTGGCGGGCGGTCTCTCCCGCCTAACCGTTTTTTTAGAAGTACCTTTAACCGACAACAGGAAATAACACATGGCGGAAACACAGGAACAGCAACAGCCGGGCGCGGGCTCGCCCGGTATTCAATTGAGCATACAGAAGATCTATGTCAAAGATCTTTCCTTCGAGACCCCCAACTCCCCACAGATATTTTTGGAAAGCTGGGCGCCGGAGATCAACGTTCAGTTGCGCAGTGCCGCGGCGCCGCAGAGTGAGGGCGTCTATGAAGTAATCCTAACCATTGTCGTCACCGCCAAACAGGGTGACCGCACGGCCTATCTCGCGGAGGTACATCAGGCGGGAATTTTCAACATCGCCGGCGGCAACGAGGCTGACCTCGGACCCGTGCTGGGCAGTCTCTGCCCCAGCGTGTTGTTTCCATTCGCGCGCGAGGTGGTGGCGGGGCTGGTCGCCAAGGGCGGATTCCCGCAATTTCTGCTCTCGCCGGTGAATTTCGATGCGCTCTATATGCACACCCGCTCAAAGGCAGGACAAGGCGAGGTGTTGCAATAACACCTCCGGCTAAACCGATAGTAGTCTTCGGCGCAGGCTCTTGGGGGACCGCGCTCGCTATCCTGCTCTCCCGTAATGACGCGCCGGTGACATTGTGGGGCCGCGATGTAAAGCACATCGCCGAGTTGGCCGAGGTGCGCTGTAATAAAAAATTCCTCCCCGGCATCGCTTTCCCTGCCGCACTTAAGGTTACGGCCAACGTCGCACTGGCGATGGAGGGCTGTGAGGATTGCCTGGTGGCGGTGCCGAGTCACGCCTTCCGCGAAACGTTAACGCGCCTCACTCCTCGTTTGAAACCGCATATGCGCATCGCCTGGGCGACCAAAGGGCTGGAACCGGAATCGGGAAAGCTGCTGCATGAAGTGGCCGAAGAAATAGTGGGAACACGCCCCACCGCGGTCATCTCCGGTCCTACCTTCGCGCGCGAAGTGGCGGCGGGCTTACCCACCGCGGTCACCGTAGCCTCCGCCAGCCCGCAGTTCGCCGCCGATCTTGCCTCACACCTGCATAGTGATACGTTTCGCGCCTACACCTCGGATGATGTGATCGGCGTTGAAGTGGGTGGGGCAGTCAAAAATGTGCTCGCCCTCGCCGCAGGCATCGCGGACGGTCTGGGCTTCGGCGCCAACACCCGTGCTGCGCTCATTACGCGGGGCCTCGCCGAGATGATGCGCCTGGGCGTAGCGCTCGGCGGCAAGCGCGAAACCTTCATGGGCCTCGCCGGATTGGGTGATCTCGTGCTCACCTGCACCGACGACCAGTCACGCAACCGCCGCCTGGGCCTCACACTCGCACACGGCACGCCGCTGGCTGAAGGCTTGCGCGAGATCGGCCAAATCGTAGAAGGCGTCCCCACCGCGCGCGAAGTCATGCGCCTGGCGAAAGCGCGCGGAGTCGAAATGCCCATCAGCGAACAGGTGTGTTGCGTGCTGCGCGAAGGCAAAAACCCACGCGCAGCCGTGCAGTCATTACTCCAGCGAGAACAAAAAGCGGAAACGATGTAGGTCGGATCAAGCGTAGCGGATCCGACATTTCATTTAATGATGCGTCGGCACCGCAAAGTCAGGGTAGGGTGGGCACGTTTTTTATGCCCACGCGTTGACATTGGCTAACGCTTGCTCTCCTTCTTAGTCTTCTTCGCTGCTCTTTTTTCTTTCATGGTCTTGGTCGGTTGTTTCTTGGTTTGTTTCTTACTGTCCATGCTTTTACTCATGGTTTTCGCTCCTTATTATCCAAGTTTATGAAGAGTAGTAGGCCGGCTCAAGGCATGGCCAGAGCCGACAAACGCCCTTTATATTATCAGTGTCGAATCTGCTACGCTTGATTTAAGCGCGTAGACTGGATGGAATGAAATGAAACCCAGGATAATTTTCAAAATTCCACTTTGTCACACCCAGGGTACTTACTGGTACGATTGAACTTCGTTACTTAGGAGGGTACGATAACCTTATGCAGCAGAGGCTATGCTCACGCAAGAAACGCGGGCCACCTAGCCCAGTTGTTGTAGGCGCCTGTAGGTGACACCATGAACGCAACGAGTAACCCACCCAACGACGACATACCGGATGAGATTGACTTCTCAGGAGGCGTGCGGGGAAAATTCTACCGGCCGGGCGCCAAGCTCAACACACTTCTTTATGAGAATGAAACCCGAACAGCTCACAGGGCACTTGCAGCGCACGCTGGCGCCGGTCTATCTGGTGTCCGGCGACGAGCCCCTCCAGGTGGATGAGTCGTGCGCGGCCGTCCGCGCGGCGGCGCACGCCCAAGGTTACACGGAACGTGAAGTGCTGACGGCGGGCAAGGACTTTGACTGGAACACATTGTGGCAGGCCGCGCACAGCCTGTCGCTGTTCGCCAAACGGCGTCTGATCGAACTGCGGTTGCCTACCGGCAAGCCCGGTGACACGGGTAGCGGCGCACTGGTGGAGTATGCGAGCCGCCCGCCCGCCGATACGTTGTTGTTGGTCATCACTGCTAAGCTCGACGCACAGACGCAAAAGGGTAAGTGGTTCGGCGCCCTGGAGCAGGCGGGCGTGGTGATACAAATCTGGCCGGTCGAGGCAAAGGCCCTGCCCGGCTGGATCGGCAGGCGCCTCGCCGCACGAGGCATGCAGGCGAGTCCCGAGGTGTGCGGCCTGCTGGCCGAGCGCGCGGAGGGCAACCTGCTCGCCGCCGTGCAGGACATCGAGAAGTTGTACCTGCTCTATGGCGCAGGCAAACTGGACATGGAGCAGGCCGCGGCCGCGGTGGCCGACAGCGCACGTTTTGATATTTATGATCTGGTGGACGCCGCGGCGAGCGGCGATGTGACGCGCGCCTCGCGAATCGTGAACGGCCTGCGTGATGAAGGGGTTGAGCCGGTGCTGGTGTTGTGGGCGCTGGCGCGCGAGTTGCGCAGCCTTGCGGGTATGGCGTACGAGAGCGAGCACGGCGCGCGCGTCGAGCAGATCTACGCCAAGTATAAAATCTGGGAAAAGCGCAAACCCATTGCGCATCGCGCCTTGCAGCGTCACAAGACGCGCGTTTGGCACGAGCTGTTGCGGCGCGCCGCCCGCGCCGACCGCGTCATCAAGGGCTTTGCCCCGGGCGATGCCTGGGACGAGCTGTCGGCGTTGAGCCTGGCGATGGCTGGCGCACCCAACAATTTGCAGGTAGAGTTGCAATAATGGACATCAAAAAGTACATGCATGACGTTGGGCAGCGTGCGCGGCGCGCGGCGCGCACGCTGAGCAAGGCCGGCACAGAGGCAAAAAACACCGCCCTGCTCGCGGCGGCCGAGGCCGTCGAGCGGGATGAGGCCGCACTGCTTGCGGCCAACAAAAAGGACATGGACGCCGCCCGCCAGGCCGGTCTCGACGCCGCCATGCTGGATCGCCTGGAGTTGAACGAGGTGCGCGTGAAGAGCATGGCCGAAGGACTGCGCCAGATCGCGGCCTTGCCCGATCCGGTCGGTGAAATCACCGATCTCAAATACCGCCCGGCCGGTTTTCAGGTCGGCAAGATGCGCGTGCCGCTCGGTGTGATCGGCATCATTTACGAGTCGCGTCCCAATGTCACGGCCGACGCCGCGGGACTGTGCCTCAAGGCGGGCAATGCCGCCATCCTGCGCGGCGGCTCCGAGGCGCTGCATTCCAATCAAGCCATCGCCGCCTGCATCCACGCGGGGCTCAAACGCGCCGGCTTGCCGGAGGATGCCGTACAGGTCATCGAGACCAGCGACCGTGCCGCAGTCGGCGAGTTGATCCGCATGAAGCAGTACGTGGACGTGATCGTGCCGCGCGGCGGAAAGGGCCTGATCGAGCGCGTCAGCAAGGAGGCCACGGTGCCGGTGCTGAAACACCTGGATGGCGTCTGCCATGTGTACATAGACGACAAGGCCGATGTCGAGAAGGCCGTCAAGGTCGCCTACAACGCCAAGACCCAGCGTTACGGCACCTGCAATACCATGGAAACGCTATTGATCGCCAAGGATATCGCCCCGCGCGTGTTGCCACGACTCGCCAAGATGTATCAAGAGGCCGGTGTGGAACTGCGCGGCGACGAGGCGACGCGCGCGTTGGCCCCTGACGCAAAGGCCGCGACCGAAGAAGATTGGAACACCGAATATCTCGCGCCGATACTCGCGGTGCGCGTGGTGAACAATATTGACGAGGCCATCGAGCATATCGAGCAGCACGGATCGCAACACACCGACGCCATAGTCACCGAGGATTTTTCTCACGCGCAGCGTTTTCTGCGCGAAGTGGATTCCAGTTCAGTGATGGTGAACGCCTCCACCCGGCTCGCCGACGGTTTCGAATACGGCTTGGGCGCGGAGATCGGTATCAGCACCGATAAACTGCACGCGCGCGGCCCGGTGGGGCTGGAGGGGCTGACCACGCAAAAATTCATCGTACTTGGCGAAGGGCATGTTAGAAAATAGGTTCAAGATACAAGATACAAGATACAAGTTAACCCCGTATTTTCCGGAGGGGGATGGCAAGGTTGCCTCCATCTTGTATCTTGTATCTTGTATCTTGTATCTGCCTCTCAAATGATCGGCATTTTAGGCGGCAGCTTTGACCCCATCCATTTCGGCCACCTGCGCCTCGCCGTGGAAGTGTACCAGGCCCTGAAACTCAGCGAATTGCGCCTAATCCCCACCGGTCAACCGCCGCACCGCAGCCCGCCCATTGCAAGCGCCGGACAACGATTGAGCATGGTCAAGGCCGCCATCAAGGGCGTGCCTGGCCTGCGCGTGGATGACCGCGAGCTGCGGCGCAGCGGCCCTTCCTATACGGTGGACACGCTGCTGTCGCTGCGCGCCGAACTCGGCGCCATGCCGCTCTGTCTCATCGTGGGCATGGATGCGTTTTTGAAGCTCAACACCTGGCATCGCTGGCAAGAGCTTCCGGGGTTTGCCCACATCGTGGCCGCGCACCGCCCCGGTTGGACGGGCGAACCGGCGGATGAGATCAGACAGTTGCTCGCGGAGCGGCGGGTGGATGATCCAAAACGGCTCACAACATCCGGCGCCGGTTGTATTTTTCTCTGCCCCATCACCCAACTGGACATCTCCTCATCGCAGATCCGCCGGCTGACTGCGGAGAGCAACAGCGCGAGTTTTCTGTTGCCGGAGTCCGTGCTGAAAATCATCAAGGCCGAGAACCTGTATTCAACTGTTCACAAGGAGAACCGATGCGACTCGATCGCTTGAAGAAATTGGTGATAGACGCCCTGGAGGACCTCAAGGCGCAGGATATCAAAGTACTCGACGTGCGTGGCCTAAGCAATGTCACCGATCTCATGATCGTCGCGAGCGGAACCTCGGATCGCCAGGTCAAGGCCATCGCCTATCACGTCGTTGAAAAGGCAAAGAAAAAAGGTCTGCCGCCGCTCGGCGTGGAAGGCGAGCAGGCCGGCGAGTGGGCGCTGGTGGATCTCGGCGATGCGGTGGTGCATATCATGCTTCCCCAGACGCGCGATTTCTATAATTTGGAAAAACTCTGGGGTGATGCTGCAATAGAGGAAGGCGCTGGTTCCGTGAAAAAAGAAATCCCGAAAAAGAGCGCGAAATCCGCCGCCAAAAGCGGCGTGACTAAGCCCAAAAAATTCGCGTCTGCAAAAACCACAGGCAAGCGCCGGGCGCCTGCCGTCAAGCGGGCTCGCAGCACGGGAACCTGACGCTGCGCATTCATCTCATCGCGGTCGGCGAGCGTATGCCCGATTGGGTGAAATCGGGCTATGACGAATACGTCAAGCGGCTGCCGCGCGAGAGCCGCCTGCAACTTGTAGAGATCCCCGCAGGCAAGCGCGGCAAGGGCGCCAACCTGGCGCGGGCAATCCAGGATGAAGGCGAACGCATGCTCGCCGCTCTACCCAAAGAGGCCCATGTGATCGCCCTCGATATGCGCGGCAAACAGTGGGACACCCCGCAGCTCGCCCAACGGCTTAAAGATTGGCTGCAAGACGGCCGTGATGTCGCTTTGCTCACCGGCGGCCCGGATGGCTTGGCCGAAAGTTGTCTCAAGCGCGCGGATCATCTGTGGTCGCTTTCAAAGCTCACCCTGCCCCATCCGCTGGTGCGCATTGTGGTCGCCGAACAGTTGTATCGCGCATGGAGCTTGCTTACGGGTCACCCCTATCATCGCTGAACATGAGGTGTCCATGACGCCCCACATCTACCTCGCCTCCTCTTCGCCACGCCGGCAAGCATTGTTGGAGCAGATCGGTGTCCGCTATCATGTAGCAGAGATTTCCGTGGATGAGACCTGGGACGGGCGGGAGCCGCCGGAGGAGTATGTGCAACGGCTTTCCTTGCTTAAGGCGCGCGCGGCACGGCGGATTGTCGCGGACAAGGCGTTGCCTGTGCTGGCGGCCGATACGGCAGTGGTGCTGGACAGCCGAATCCTGGGCAAGCCCAAGGATCGTCGGGATGCGCTTAGCATGCTGGAGCGTCTCTCCGGGCGCCGCCATCACGTGTTGACGGCAGTGGCGCTGGTCAATGAACAGGAGGCGGTACGCATCAGTATCAGCACGGTCACCTTCGCGGCCACCACGCCCGCGCAACGGGCGGCCTATGCCGCCAGCGGCGAGGCGGATGACAAGGCCGGCGCCTATGCTATTCAAGGCCGCGCGGCGGCCTTTATTGAACGGATGGAAGGCAGTTATTCCGGCGTTGTGGGTCTACCTTTGTTTGAAACGGCGGAACTATTGCGCGATTGTGGTATCGAGGTGCTGTAAATGGGCATGGAAATATTAATTAACATCACCCCGCACGAGACCCGCGTGGCCGTGGTCGAGAACGGTGTATTGCAGGACGTGTTTATCGAGCGCGTCCACAAGCGCGGACTGGTGGGTAATATTTACAAAGGCCGGGTGGCCCGCGTGCTGCCCGGGATGCAGGCGGCGTTCGTGGAGATCGGCTTGGATCGCGCCGCATTTCTGCACGCCTCCGACATCCTGCTGGCCGCGAAGGGCGGCGAGGAGGGTAAAATCCGCACCCCGCCCGAAGGCATCAGTGAGCTGCTGACCGAAGGCCAGGAGATTCTGGTGCAGGTCGTCAAGGACCCGCTGGGCACGAAAGGCGCGCGGCTCACCATGCAGATCGCCATCCCCTCGCGCTACGTGGTGTTCGTCCCCTACACTCAGCACATCGGCGTCTCCCACCGGCTGGAGGATATGGCGGAGCGGCAGCGCCTCAAGGACATCGTGAACGCCTTTGTGCCGCAGGAGGGCGGCGGCGGTTACATCCTGCGCACCGCGGCCGAAGGCATCAGCGAGGAGGAACTGCGCGCCGACATGGATTTTCTGCACAAGCTGTGGCAGTCGGTCGAGGAGCGCGCGCGCAGCGAACCGCCGGAGACGCTGATATATGAGGACCTGCCGCTGGTGCTGCGCACCTTGCGCGACCTGGTGCGCGCCGAGATCGAAAAGCTGCGCATAGATTCACGCGAAACCTGCCAAAAGGTGATCACCTTCGCCGAAAAGTTCATGCCGGAGATGGTGTCTCGCATCGAACACTATCCCGGCGAGCGGCCGATCTTCGATCTCTACGGCGTCGAAGATGAAATACAAAAGGCCCTGGAACGCAGGGTGCCGCTCAAATCCGGCGGCTATCTGATTATAGATCAGACCGAGGCGATGACCACTGTTGACGTCAACACCGGCGCCTTTGTCGGCCATCGCAATCTCGAAGAGACCATTTTCAAAACCAACCTCGAGGCGACCTACGCCATCGCCCGGCAACTGCGGCTGCGCAATCTCGGCGGCATCATCATCATAGACCTGATTGACATGGAGGACCCTGAGCACAAACGTCAGGTGCTGCGCTCGCTCGAAAAATATCTGGAACGCGACCACACCCGAACCCATATCAGCGGCGTCTCCGCGCTCGGCCTTGTCGAGATGACGCGCAAGCGCACCCGCGAAAGTCTGGGGCACATCCTGTGCGAACCGTGTCCGGTGTGCAAGGGGCGAGGCTCGTTGAAGACCGCCGAAACGGTGTGTTACGAAATCTTCCGCGAGATCCTGCGCGAGGCGCGCCAATACGAAAGTCAGAAGCTTCTGGTATTGGCCTCGCAAGAGGTGGTGGACTTGATGCTCGATGAAGAATCCGCCAGCGTGGCGGAGCTTGAGGAATTTATCAAACGGCCGATCAGGTTTCAGGTGGAGTCGTTGTATACCCAAGAGCAGTATGACGTAGTACTGACCTAAAACCCTGCTCGGCCTGCTTGACTAGGTAAACTTCAAGGCCACTGCATAGTCTTACTCATAGCAAGGGTACCCCACAAAAAATCATGCGGCGTTTTCTTAAATATCTTCGGATCGGCTTCATCTCCACGGCGATTGTGCTAATCATCCTGGCCGCCGTGGCGGTTGGTGTGGTGCGTCTGCTGCTGCCGTTTGCAGGCCATTACCGCGCCGATATCGAGCAACGGGTCAGCGAGACCCTGGGCCAGCCCGTCAAGATCGGCGCGGTGGATGTAGAGTGGCAGGGACTGAATCCGCGCATGCGGCTCAGCGACGTGCGCCTGGTGAACGACACGGGTGAGCGCATCTTGTACCGCTTCGGCGAAATGGTACTGGAGGTGGATCTCCCTTATTACCTGCGCCACGGGCGCGTCAAGCCGGGCGGATTACGCGTCTCCAGCGTGATGCTCTCGCTGGTGAGGCGTAGCGACGGCAGTCTCTTGCTCGAAGGCATGAATGGCGAGGCGACAGGCTCGGGGGATGTGCTCGGCTGGTTCGTGCAACAAGGTCACCTGCGCGTGGACGACAGCGAACTCTACTGGACCGATCAGCGAACCCGAGGCAAGCGCCTGCATTTCACCGGTGTCAACCTCACTCTGAGCACTCAAGGCGCGCGCCATCAGTTGAGCGGCAAGCTGACGCTGGCTAGTGAAAATGGGATGACGCTCCCGAAAAAGCCGGATCAGCATCTCGACTTTGTCTTGGATTTCAGCGGAGCGGTAATGCAGCCCGCCGAGTGGGACGGTAAGTTTTATCTACGCGGACAGGCCATGGATCTGGCGCAGTGGTCGGAGTCGGTGAGTTCGACCGCGATCAGATTCAGCGAAGGGACGGGCGGCTTCCAGGTCTGGGGAGAGTGGGCGCGTGGACGCCTCGGACGGTTGGAGGGAGAATTCGGTTTTGACGGCGTGTCTTGGGCTGCTGCACCCGTCAAACTCACTCGCGCCAGCGGGCTGTTTGCGTGGCAACGTGAAGGCATGGGCTGGGCGCTGGGCATAGAGCGGCTGGTCATCAGGCGTGGCAATACCCCATCACCGGCCAGCCGTTTGACCGTGCATGCAACAACGCAGGCCGGCGCAACCACCGAACTGGATATCCGCGCCGACACCTTGCGGCTGGAGGAGGTCAACGCACTAGTATTAGCGGGTGGAGTGCTCCCGCCTGCGTTGCAGGAGGCCTTGAATTCACTGCAACCGCAAGGTGAGTTGCGTGATCTCCGAGTGCGCTTGCCGATACTCATGGACGGCGCTCGATTCGAGGATGCGCCGTTTTCGGTGCAAACCCAAGTCGTGGATCTCGCCACTCAAGCCTGGAATACCATTCCGGAAATTTCGGGACTGGATGCAATACTGCAGGGCGATCAGCATTCCGGCACTCTCGATCTCGACACACACCGTGTCTCATTTATAGCAGATAAATTATTACAAGCATCCATAGGACTCGACACCCTGTCGGGCCAAGTGAGCTGGCAACATATGGACGGCGCATGGCGGATCGGCGCCGAGGAGCTACGCTTCAACAATGCCGATCTCGACGCCAGACTGAATATGCACATGGAGTTTCCGGAGGATGGATCGTCGCCCTTTTTAGACGCGCGCGTGGCGCTGGAAAATTTTGATGTCGGGCAATTGTCGCGTTATCTCCCGGTAAAAGTGATGGCGCCAAAGGGCGTGCATTGGCTGGAGCAGTCCTTCCCCAGCGGCCGCGTGACCGGCGGCAGCGCCTTATTCTACGGACGGTTGAGCGATTTTCCCTTCGACGCCCATCAGGGCAATTTTGAAGTCAACCTCACCACGCGCGATCTGCTGTTGGCCTATCATCCGGACTGGCCCTGGCTGGGCGACACCGAGGCGGAGGTCGTTTTTCGCGGCCGCAGCCTGGAAGTGAATGCAGCGAGCGCCAGGATCTACAACTCAGAACTCATCAGAGCGCACGCCGAGATTGCCGATGTGACCGTGCACGAGCCGTTGCTCACTGTAAAAGCCAAGGCGAAAGGACCAGCATCCGACGTGGTGCGGCTGCTCAATGAAAGCCCGCTCAAAAAGGAATTCGGCCCTTATGTCAGCCGGCTCAGCGCTGGAGGACAGAGCGTACTGAGCCTTGATCTGGAAATCCCGCTCTCCCCCACGCCCAATCGCGTAAAGGGCACGCTGGAATTGAAGGACGGCAGCGTGCGGCTGCCTAAAGAACAGTTTGGACAAGCCATCGAGTTCACCCATATCACCGGAACCGTCGCGTTCATGGAAGGCCTGACCTTCGCCGGCAACGACCTTGCGGCGACCTTCAACGGTCAACCGGGACGGCTTAGCCTGCGCACCGAGCAGGGGACGCGGCGCACCGGCGCAAATGGGCCGACGCCCTTGACCGCCATTATTGAACTGCGCAGCCGCGCGGATATCGCAACACTCGTCAAGCAACTCAAGCTGGCCGCGCCCGACATCAAGGCCGAATGGTTCAACGGCCTGGAAGGTGAAACCGACTGGCTGGCGACCCTGCGGCTTTCGGATACGGCCAACGGCGCCGTGCAAGCCGATCTTGCGCTCGCCTCCAGCCTGCAAGGCGTGACGGTGCGCCTGCCCGCGCCGCTTGCCAAGGCCGCGAACGAAGAACTGCCGGTGCGCATCGCCACCGATCTCGCCAAGCAAGGCGACAAGCGGCTCACGCTGCGCTACGGTGATCGCATCAACGGTGTCTTCGAGTTGTCACAGCAAAACGGATGGGGTCTGAAACGCGGCGAGCTGAGCTTCGGCGGCGGTGAGGCGAGTCTGCCCGAACAGGGTCTGCGGCTGAGCGGCGAGCTGCCGCAGTTGTCATGGGCCGATTGGCAAGCCTATATCGCCACACCCGCCGCGGGCTCGCAACCCAATCCGCTGCTGCAACTTTTGAATCGCATAGACGTGCGCTTCGGCATATTGGAAGTATTCGATCAGCGCCTCAACGCCATCGCCCTACGCGCCGGGCAGGACGCGCAAGGATGGAACATCGCCCTCGACAGTGAGACCATCGCAGGGCGCGGCCGTTTCCTGCAAACCCCCGAGCAAAATCTGACGATGACCTTCGAGCGGCTGCACCTTGCCGCGCTCTCCAAGGAATCAAAACCGTCGGACTTCGACCCGCGTCACTGGCCGGCCCTGCATCTTACCAGCGAGAGCTTCAAATACGGCGATATTGACCTGGGCCGCACCACCCTCGACGCCGCCAAACAGACCGGCGGCCTGCGCATAGACCGGCTGCAACTGGAGTCCGGTCACCTCCGCTTCGACGCCAGGGGCGACTGGCTCGTAACCGGCGCAGGACAGACTTCCCGTATGGACGGCAAACTCGACACCGATGACCTCGGCAAGGCGCTCGCGCAACTGGGTTACGCCGAGACCGTAGAGGGCGGCAAGGCGCAGATGGAGATCGCCGCAAATTGGCCGGGCGGACCCGGCGACTACGCCCTCGCCAATCTCAACGGCACGCTCTCCCTCAAGGCCAGCAAGGGACGCTTTCTCGATATCGAACCCGGCGCGGGACGGATATTCGGCTTGCTCAGTTTACAAGCCCTGCCACGCCGCCTCACTCTTGACTTCACCGACCTGTTTGCCAAGGGTTTTGGATTCGACAAGATCGCCGGAACCTTCAGCCTCGAACAAGGCAACGTCTACACCAACAATCTCATCATGGAAGGCCCCTCCGCGGTGATCGCCGTCACCGGCAGAACCGGCCTCGACGCTAAGGATTATGATCAACTCGTCACCGTCATCCCCCAGATCGGAAGCAGTCTCCCCCTCGCCGCCGCCGTCGCCGGCGGCCCGGTCGCCGCGCTCGGAGTATTCCTCGCCGACAAACTCCTGCCCGGCATCGGCCAGATCGGACGCTATCAATACACCGTCAAAGGCCCGTGGGAGAAACCCGTCATTGAGCCGGTCAATAAGGCACCCGAAACCAAGCCCTAACAGCCTGCTGAAAAACGCGCTGAGGGGCGCATCGCGGCGTTGGAAGCGGGCTCAAAATGCTCATTGACTACGTGTCAACTCCGCTTTCTCGCTCGTTTCCGCCTTGCGCTGCATCCCCTGATCACGTTTTTGAGCAGACTGCTAATGTTCGAGAACATTTGGTTGGCGTATTTTTTCAGAGTTTGACACTTTTTTCTCGTGGAGCAAGCTTTCTTGGCTTTAACAATCGGAAATGACAGAATTAGACACCGTCTGGTGTCTAATTTTAGTCGGCTGACATATGCTGAAGAACGGTAACGACCCGAAAGATATACAACAACTCTTGCTTTCGCTCCTTCCGACGAGCGGAACTTTGGCAGGCCTTAGCCTGGCTCTCGTTAGTATCGTTAATCTCAAAGTAGCCAACTCAAAGGTCGAAACTCTGGCTGATGACATGTTTCTTTTTTCATCCTTGGGTTTCGTCGTTGCTTGCTACCTCATATTTTTCACTCTCAGACGCCTTCAGTCTAAGAAAGTGCGGTATTGGATCAACCTCATTGACATTGTGTTCCTATTCTCGCTCACGTTGTTGGTGATGGCGGGATTTGTAGTCGTATATGCCTTCGTATAAAGAATGTCAGCTAACATCCGCGTTGCGCCGGACGCGCCGTTTCCTGTGGCTCCGTGGCCGGCGCCGCTCACGCGCGGCGTTAGAGCCCGCTTGTTGGCGAACATTTATGACGGAACAGAAACCATTGGCCATCTATCCGGACATTCCTTGGTCCGTGGCTTAGAAACAGGATCGGTCTTGCAATGACACATCTAATACAGACCCTGTACGAATCCGGGACATAAAAAAAGCGGGGCTTGCGCCCCGCTTTCCGTGTTACCAAAATTAATCCGTGCTTCAGGCGCGAGAGCGGGCACTGCTCCGGCGGCTATCGGCGCGTCCGGAGGGACGGCTTTCGCCGCGACTCTTGTTGAAGCCCTGCTTAAACCCGCCCTTGAACCCTCCGCCCTTGCCTGCGGCGGCCTTTTGCCCTCGGCCTTTACCTTGGCGCGGAGCAGGCCGCGACGCCTTGGATTCCGGCACGCTGGGTTCGAGGCCGGGGACGACGTGCCGCTCCAGGCGGTTGCCCGTGAGCCGCTCAATGCCGGCGAGTTTACCCCAATCCTGAGGCCCCACCAGTGACGCGGCGATGCCGAAGGTCCCGGCGCGGCCGGTACGGCCGATGCGGTGAACGTAATCCTCGGCCACCATGGGCAGGTCGAAGTTAATGACGTGGCTGACGCCTTTGATGTCCAGGCCGCGTGCGGCGACATCGGTGGCGACCAGGACCTTGACGTTCCCCTGGCGCAGCCGTTGCACGGTGCGGTTGCGGGCGCCCTGCTGCATGTCGCCGTGCAAGGCGGCGCAGGCGTGGCCATCGGCTGTCAGGGACTTGGCCAGATCGTCGGCAGACCGCTTGGTCGCGGTGAAGACGATGGCCTGATTGAGATCCTTGGTGCACAGGATGTGGTCAAGCAGACGGCGCTTGTGACGCATGTCGTCAGCCTGATGCACGCGCTGCTCGATCTGGGCATGCTTCTCCTGTGCGCCTGCCACCTGTATGCGCACCGGGTCTTTCAATAGCTTACGTGCAAGGCCTAGAACTTTACCTTCCAGGGTCGCGGAAAACAGCAAGGTTTGCCGGTCAGCCGGGGTGGCCTTGCTGATGAGTTCGACGGGCTCGATAAAGCCCATATCGAGCATCCGGTCCGCTTCGTCCAGCACCAGCATCTCGACACGCGAGAAGTCCACGCGGCCGCGCTCCATGTGGTCAATCAGACGGCCGGGGGTCGCAACCATGATGTCCAGGTTCTCGCGCAGCAGCTTTTGCTGGGCAGGGTAGGGCGCGCCGCCGACGATGGCGCCGGTGCGTAACTGGACGAACTTGCCGTAACGTTTGACGGCGTCCAGTATCTGCGCGGCGAGTTCCCGGGTGGGCGTCAAGACCAGCATGCGGGGTCCGCGGCCCTGGCGTGGGGAGGCGGTGAGCAGGCGCTGCAAGGCAGGTAAAACGAAGGCGGCCGTCTTACCGGTGCCGGTCTGCGCCGAGGCCATCAGGTCGCGGCCTGACAGAACGACCGGAATAGCCTGGCTTTGAATATCTGTGGGAGTGGTGTAACCGCTCGCTTCGATGGCGCGTAACAGCTTTGAATCAAGATTTAATGTTTGAAATGACAAAATAGTATCCTCATCCGCAGTCCACGTGCGGATATAAAAAGTAAAAAAACCGGTGCTTAGCAGCAAAACGCGGCCCATCGAACCGATAGGGGTCGCTGTAGTGCGAACTGTTAGGGCGGGTACCGCAGTGGCTGGGGTTGACCGCCAGGTTCCTTATACGTCGCTATCAGGAAACCTGCGGTATAAAACCGGAGAGAGATCAGAGACGCGTATGCTCCATATATCAAACAACATATATAGAATGTACGCAGTATACACAAGTCCTGCCTAAAACGCCATAGCGCATAGTGGTGCGTGGTACGCACCGCCTATTGCAGGCCAAAGGCGTGGTTTTGATCCGGCTCCAATAATCTGCTAAACTTTACGTTGAGTCTAAATCTCAGGTGTACACAAATCTTTAACCCAACCTTAAGGAAGACAAAAAATGAGATACACAGCATTGATTGGCATCAGCTTGGCACTGGCCCTTAGCGCCTGTGGCAAACAAGAAGAAACGACTGTAACCCCTGCGCCAGCTCCCGCTGAGTCGGCTATGCCAGCCCCAGCACCGGCCGCTGCACCCGCTCCGGCGCCTGCTGCAGCCCCAGCCCCCACGCCTGCGCCAGCCCCGGCTGCTGAGCCTGCTCCGGCCCCAGCGCCTGCCGAACCCGCTCCCGCAGCCCCTGCCCCCGCTAAGTAATCGGCTGTAAAGAAGCTCCAGGGCTACCCTCGAGGGTAGCCCTGGCCTTTGCCATTGAGGCTAAACTCCGGCTTCCTTATGTTGTATAGTATGGGAAGCCCACTCGCTACCTATCCAAATACCGTTGGGCGCTAACCGAGTAGCAGGGAGTACAACGATGAAACAATCCATCTTAATGATGGCCGCCCTCACCCTACTGGTGAGCGCTTGCGGCAAGGAAGAGGCGGCACAGACGACGAGTGCCCCTGCGGCGCCCAAGGCGCCCGCCGCGACTACGACACCGGCGCCCGCCCCCGCCCCCGTCCCCGCCCCCGCATCTGCAGCTTCCCCCTCGCCGGCCGCGGACAAACCCGTTGCGCCTAAGCCTGCCATGTCTGCCCAAGCTCCAGCCGAAGAACCAGCCAAGCCGGCGCCCGCTGCGGCGAGTGCAGGCAAGGCGCCGAGCGTGGAAGAGGGCGCCGCCCTGGCCAAGAGCAGCGGTTGTTTCGCCTGTCACGATAAAGAGTTTAAGCGGCAGATCATCGGCCCGGCTTGGGGCGCCGTGGCGGAGAAATACCGGGGCAAGCCGGATGCCCGTGACATATTGGTAAAATGGGTGCACACCGGCGGCACGGGTCGTTGGGGGACGGCGGTGATGCCGCCCTATTCGCCCCGCGTGCCCGACAACGAGATCGAAAAGCTGGTGGATTTTATTCTGTCTCTGCCCAAGCCTTCTTGATTCGGCTTAAATCGCTCTATCCAGGCCAGCCCGCGGGCTGGCCTTTGTTTTTATGAAACATGGGTCGCTCCCGGCATCCAAAAACGTTGCGCTAGAGTATAATATTGAAACATGGATACTGAAGCGGCGCTGTGACTGATCTTACGCACATCCGCAATTTTTCTATCATCGCCCACATTGATCATGGTAAGTCTACGCTGGCCGACCGCTTCATCCAGATCTGCGGTGGTTTGAGTTCCCGTGAGATGTCCGAACAGGTGCTCGACTCCATGGATCTGGAGCGCGAACGCGGCATCACCATCAAGGCGCAGAGCGTGTCACTCCATTATCGTGTCAAGGACGGCGCCGACTATCTGCTGAATTTCATTGATACCCCAGGTCACGTAGACTTCTCTTATGAGGTCTCGCGCTCGCTGGCGGCCTGCGAAGGCGCCCTGCTGGTCGTGGACGCCGCCCAGGGAGTGGAGGCGCAGAGTGTAGCGAATTGTTATACCGCGATCGAACAGGGGCTGGAAGTATTGCCGGTGCTGAACAAGATTGACCTGCCCTCCGCCGAACCCGACCGGGTCATCAAAGAGATCGAGGAGATCATCGGCATAGAGGCCACCGACGCGCTGCGGGTGAGCGCGAAGACCGGCGCGGGCGTTGAGGAATTATTAGAGGAAATCATCGCGCGCATCCCGCCGCCCAAGGGCGACACCGGCGCGCCGCTGCAGGCGCTGATTATAGATTCCTGGTTCGACAATTTTGTCGGCGTGATCTCGCTCGTGCGCGTGATGCAAGGTGCGGTCGTCCCTAAGCAAAAGCTCATGGTGATGTCCACCGGCCGCAGTTATCAGGTCGAGAAGGTCGGTATCTTCACGCCGAAACGCACGGAAACAAACCAGCTCAGCGCCGGCGAGGTGGGTTACATCATCGCCGGTATCAAAGACATCAACGGCGCGCCGGTCGGCGACACGCTCACTAACCTGGAGCGGCCGGCCGCAACGCCGCTGCCCGGCTTCAAGGCCGTGCAGCCGCAGGTGTTCGCCGGGCTGTTCCCGATAGACGGTGAAGACTACGAGGCCTTCCGCGAGGCGCTCTCCAAGTTGCGCCTGAACGACGCGGCGCTGTATTACGAACCGGAGACCTCGCAGGCGCTGGGTTTCGGTTTCCGCTGCGGTTTTTTGGGCCTGTTGCACATGGACATCGTGCAGGAGCGCCTGGAGCGCGAATACAATTTGCACCTCATCAGCACCGCGCCGACGGTGATCTACGAAGTGTTGACTACCAAGGGCGAAGTGCTCAAAGTGGACAATCCCGCCAAGCTGCCGGAACCCAATTACATCGCCGAGACGCGCGAACCCATCATCGAGGCGCATATCTTGACGCCGCAGCAATATCTCGGCAATGTGATCAGCTTGTGCGAGGAGAAGCGCGGGGCGCAAAAGAATATGCAGTACCTCGGCAATCAGGTGGCGCTCACCTACGAACTGCCGATGAACGAGGTGGTGATGGATTTTTTTGACCGGCTCAAATCCGTCAGCCGCGGTTACGCCTCGCTCGATTATAAATTCGCGCGCTTCCAGGCCTCTAACCTGGTGAAGCTCGATATCCTCATCAACGGCGAGAAGGTGGACGCCCTGTCGCTGATTGTGCACCGCGATCAGTCCGCTCACCGTGGCCGCGAGTTGACCGACAAGATGAAGGAGATCATCCCGCGGCAGATGTTCGACGTGGCGATCCAAGCGGCGATCGGTTCGCAGGTCATCGCGCGCCAGACGGTCAAGGCGTTGCGTAAAAATGTAATCGCAAAGTGTTACGGCGGCGACATCTCGCGCAAACGAAAACTGCTCGAAAAACAAAAGGCGGGAAAAAAACGGATGAAGCAAGTCGGCTCCGTGGAGATCCCGCAAGAGGCGTTTATGGCGGTATTACAGGTAGGGAAAAAATAGGAACGGCTGATGAATCTCGATTTTCCAACAATTTTGGTGCTGGCGACGGCGGTGACGGGAGCGATCTGGCTGGCGGACAGCCTGATCTGGGCGCCGCGCAGGCGTTTGGCGGCTGCGGGCGGCGCGACTCGGGATACCCAGGCGCTCAAGGAACCCTTGATCGTCGAGTATGCGCGCTCGTTTTTCCCGGTGATACTCGCGGTGCTGGTGCTGCGCTCCTTTGTGGCGGAGCCGTTTCGCATCCCCTCCAACTCGATGATGCCCACCTTGCTCACGGGCGACTTTATTCTGGTCAATAAATTCAGTTATGGCCTGCGCCTGCCGGTGCTCAATCAAAAGATCATCGCCCTGGGTGAGCCCAAACGCGGCGATGTGGTGGTGTTTCGCTATCCCAACAATCCCACGATAGACTACATCAAGCGGGTGGTGGGCGTGCCGGGCGACAAGATTACCTACACCGATAGAAGACTGTACATCAACGGCAAGCCGATGACGCAACAACCGGCAGGCGAGTATACCGGCGTGGGCGCGGGGGCGGGTATGACGGGCGCAAGCCTGCTCAGGGAAAATCTCGATGGTGTGGAACACGCTATTTTGACACGCCCCGGACAACTCACCGCCGAAGGTGAGTTCAGCGTGCCGCCGGGAGAATATTTTGTGATGGGCGATAACCGCGACAACAGTAACGACAGCCGTTATTGGGGGACGGTCCCGGAGGCCAATCTGGTCGGCAAGGCGTTTATGATCTGGATGAACTGGGATGTGTCCAACGGCGGCATCGCATGGGGACGCATTGGCTCGACGATACACTGATACGACGATTCTTAACAACCATGTGAGCAGAGGTGCTATGAACAAGAATCACGCACGGCAGCAAGGCATGACGTTTATAGGGGTGGTGATCGTACTGGGCCTGATCGCCTTTTTCGTGTTGGTTGCTCTCAAGCTGGTCCCGCTTTATCTGGAGAATTTCAAGATTGTCTCCAGCCTGCAATCACTCAAAAGCGATCCTGATCTGGCCGGCAAGTCTGCGCCTGAAATCATGACGCTGCTCAACAGGCGTCTTGACATCAACGAGGTGCGGCGTCTTACCCCCAAGGATATCGAGATCAAGGCGGGTTCCGGCCGGGCCGTGGTGCGGATCAAATACGAGGCGCGCGAATCGTTCATCGGCAATGTTGACATCGTGGCCAAGTTTGACGACAGCGTGGAGCTGACCGGCCGTTGAGCGGCGCTGCCGGTAAGTTAAAGCTCGGCTACCGTTTCACCGATGGTAGACTGCTCGAAGCTGCTTTGACCCACCGCAGCGCAGGCAGTATCAACTATGAACGGCTGGAGTTTCTGGGTGACGCGATCTTGAACTTCATCATCGCCGAAGAGATTTATCAGCGCTTTCCGCAGGCGCACGAAGGCGAGTTGAGCCGGCTGCGCGCGAGCCTCGTCAAGGAGGAAACGCTGGCGCAACTCGCGCGGCACTTGGAACTGGGCCAGCATCTCATCCTCGGTCAGGGCGAGCAGAAGAGCGGCGGCCACCGCCGCGCCTCCACGTTGGCCGATGCGCTCGAGGCCCTGATCGGCGCGGTATATCTGGACGGAGGATTCGCCGCGTGCCGTGAAATGATTGTGTCACTGTATCGTGAACGCCTCGATGCCGCCTCGCCCAGCACGGATCTGAAGGACCCTAAGACCCGTCTCCAGGAATATCTACAGTCGCGCAGATTGCCGCCGCCGCTCTATAATGTGCTGGAAATCTCCGGCGAGGCGCACGCACAAACTTTTCGAATGGAATGCGTCGTGCAGGGCCGCGAGTCCACACAAGGCACCGGCAGCAGCCGGCGGCGCGCCGAGCAGGACGCCGCGGAAAAGATGCTTGAATTACTGGAAGTGAAGTAACGATGCTGGCGCATTGCGGCCATGTCGCCATCGTAGGGCGGCCCAATGTGGGGAAGTCCACGTTGCTCAACCACATACTCGGCCAGAAGATCAGTATCACCTCGCGCCGCCCGCAGACCACGCGCCATGCCATTCTGGGCATCAAAACCGAACACGGCACGCAGGTGGTCTACGTGGATACGCCGGGCCTGCACCGGGGTGGCAAGCGCGCCATGAACCGTTACATGAATCGCGCCGCCAAAGGCGCCCTCAGTGACGTGGACGTAGTGGTGTTTCTGGTGGAGGCCATGCGTTGGACGGCGGAGGATGAACACGTCTGCGAGATACTCAAGACCGTCCGTGTCCCGGTGATCTTGGCGGTCAATAAGGTGGACAAGATCAGCGACAAGACGGCCCTGTTGCCTTTTTTACAAACGCTTTCCGGTAAAATGGATTTCGCCCACATCATCCCGCTCGCCGCCCGCAGCGGCCACAGCGTGGCAATATTGGAGGAGAAGGTGCGGAGCCTGTTGCCGCCGGGGGAGGCCTTTTATCCTGAAGATCAGGTGACCGACCGCAGCGAACGTTTCCTTGCCGCCGAACTCATACGCGAAAAATTGATGCAGAGTCTGGGGCAGGAACTGCCCTATGCGGCCACGGTGCAGATCGAGAAATTTTCCCGCCAGGATGCCGTGCTGCATATTGACGCCATCATCTGGGTAGAGCGCAGCGGGCAAAAGGCCATCGTGATCGGCGAGGGGGGGAAGCGTCTCAAGGAGATCGGCCGGCAGGCGCGTCTCGATATGGAGCGGCAGTTTGAAGGTAAAGTATTTTTGCAGATGTGGGTAAAGGTCAAGGAAGACTGGTCAGACAATGAGCGGGCCTTGGTGGATTTTGGTTATGAGCCGAGGTAAAACACTTTACCTAAAACACTTTACCGCAGAGGACGCGGAGGAAATACTATTGAGACTTACAAAAATAGTTGACAACTATTTTGTCATTCCCGCGAAGGCGGGGATCCAACACACTGCTACGCCACTGGATTCCCGCTTGTGCGGGAATGACAGTCCCTGCAGATGTAAGTATCAACCAATTAATGCAAGACTCAATAATAATTTTCTTCTCTCTGCGTCCTCTGCGGTAAATCATTTTTTTAATTAACCTATGAACACCGTCCGCATAAAACTTCAACCCGCCTACGTGCTGCACCAGCGGCCATACCGTGATACCAGCGCGCTCATCGAGGCCTTCACCGCCGACTATGGCCGCGTGGCATTGGTGGCAAAAGGGGTGCGCACGGCGAAGTCGCGTTTGGCGGGGATGCTGCAACCCTTTCAACCGCTGCTCATCTCCTGGAGCGGGCGCACCGAACTTGTCACGCTCACGGGTTGCGAGGCGGATGGGGCGAGGCTAGGGATCTCCGGCCGCCTCACCATGAGCGGATTTTACATGAATGAATTGCTGCTGCGGCTGTTACATCGGCATGATCCGCACCCCGCTCTGTTTCAGGACTATCTCACCACCCTCGCCGGTCTGGCGCAGGGTGAACGGGAGGAGCGCGCGCTGCGCATCTTCGAACTGCGGCTGCTCAAGGAGATCGGTTACGCCATGACGCTCGATCATTTAGCCGGGAGCGGCGAACCGGTGGAGGCGGACAAGGTCTACAGCTATCATATCGAGCGTGGTCTCACTCATTACAACGCCGGTGCACCCGAGGGTATTCAGGCGCTCGGAAGCAGTCTGCTATCGCTGAAAGACGAGGCGCTGCACGATGCGCAAAGCCTGCGCGACAGCAAGCGTTTGATGCGTGCCGTGCTCAGCCGCTATCTCGGAGACAAGCCTCTGCAGAGCCGCGAGCTGTTTATGAATTTGCAGAAGTTGGGCACGGCCACACCCGCCGCTGAAATGCTCGAATGCTAAGTTCTGGAAACAGTATTCTCTTGGGCGTCAACATTGACCATGTCGCCACGCTGCGCCAGGCGCGCGGCACGCGTTACCCCGACCCTATCCAGGCGGCCATCGAGGCCGAACAGGCGGGGGCTGACGCGATCACCCTGCACCTGCGCGAGGATCGCCGTCATATTCAGAAACGCGATGTGGAGATGTTGAAGGATATTCTGCTCACCCGCATGAATCTGGAGATGGCGGTCACCGAGGAGATGCTTGAATTCGCCGAAACTATACGCCCGCAAGACTGCTGCCTTGTCCCCGAACGGCGTGAGGAGCTGACCACCGAGGGCGGGCTGGATGTGGCGGGGCAACGGTCTCGGATTACCGAGGCCTGCGCCCGGCTGCGCGCCGCCGGGGTGCGTGTGTCGTTATTTATTGACGCCGACCTTGCCCAGGTGGAGGCCGCTGCGCGCGCCGGTGCGCCGGTGATTGAAATCCACACCGGCCACTATGCCGACACCACCACCGCTGGGCAGCGCACGCACGAGTTGCAGCGCATCACCCGGGCCGTCATGCGCGGCAAGGAATTAGGTTTACAGGTCAACGCTGGACACGGCTTGAATTATCAAAACGTCGCCTCGATCGCCGCGCTCTGCGACGTGAGTGAATTGAATATCGGCCATGCCATCATTGGCCGCGCCTTGTTCAGCGGGCTGAGTGAGGCGGTGCGTGAGATGAAGCGATTGATGCGGGAGGCGCGCCATGGTTGACCGTATCTTCGGCATCGGCACCGACATCGTGCGCGTGGCGCGCATGCAGGCCGGTCTTGCGCGCTATGGTGAAAAATTCGCCCGGCGCATCCTCACGCCTAACGAATTGAACGAATTCTTGCAAAGCGACCGTCCCGCCCATTTTCTCGCCAGGCGCTTTGCCGCCAAGGAGGCCGCCGCCAAGGCGATGGGCACAGGCTTCAGCGGCGGTTTGACCCCCCGCCAGATCGGCGTCGGCCACGAAAAGGGCGGCAGGCCGGTGTTGGAGTATTACGGCAAGGCCAAGGCGCTTATTAAAAAACTGGGTATCAGCGCCGGCCATCTCAGCATCGCCGATGAAGAAGATCACGCCGTCGCCTATGTCACCTTATTGTGTAACTGAGTCTCCCCCTCTCCCTCCGGGAGAGGGCCGGGGTGAGGGTTTATGAACTTTCCCACCATTGAATCCTTTATCGGCAACACACCGCTGGTCAGGCTGCAACGCCTGCCCGGCGACACAGGCAACGTCCTGCTCGCAAAACTCGAAGGCAATAATCCGGCCGGATCGGTGAAGGACAGGCCCGCGATGAGCATGATCAAACACGCCGAGGCGCGCGGCGAGATCCGGCCCGGCGACACCCTGATCGAGGCGACCAGCGGCAACACCGGCATCGCCCTGGCGATGGCCGCCGCCATCCGCGGCTACCGTTTGATTCTCATTATGCCGGCGCACATGAGTGAAGAACGGCGCGCGGTGATGAAGGCGTTCGGCGCCGAGATCATCCTGGTGACGCGCGAACAAGGCATGGAAGGTGCGCGCGACCTGGCGCTCAAACTGCGCGAGGAAGGCAAGGGTATCTTGTTAAACCAGTTTGCCAATCCCGACAACCCGCGCGCCCACTACGAAGGCACCGGCCCGGAGATCTGGCGCGACACGCAAGGCCGGATCACCCATTTCGTAAGTTCAATGGGCACCACCGGCACCATCATGGGCTGCTCGCGCTTCTTCAAGGAAAAAAATCCCGCTATCCAGATCATTGGCGTGCAACCGACCAGCGGCTCACAGATCCCCGGCATCCGCCGCTGGCCCCCTGAATATTTACCAAAGATTTACGAGCCGGCCAGGGTGGACAGGATTATTGATGTGAGCCAGGCCGACGCAGAGCAGACCACCCGCACCCTCGCCGCGCGCGAGGGGATCTTCGCGGGCATCTCCTCCGGCGGCGCGCTGTGGGCGGCGTTGCAATTATCGCAAGAAGTCGGAAACGCCGTGATCGTCACCATCGTTTGCGATCGCGGCGACCGTTATTTGTCCACCGGTGTTTTTCCGGATTAAATTGAATTTTTCACCGCGGAGGACGCAGAGAAATATTGTAAGGGTATTATGAAAATACCGCCTTACGTCTTGGTATTGCTAACCGGTCTTGCCGCACTGCCTGCGCATGCCGTTGACACGCTGCACTTTTACGCTGCCTCTATCAGAGGATCCGGCTGGGAACTGCGCGACATCCATCTCGATGCAGATCTTCCCGGCGGCGGCGCGGATAAGCTGGCGCTGTCCATCTCCAAACTGCAATTTCCAAAGCCACTGCACGGCTTGCATGGTTTGAAATTAGAATGCCCTTTGGTGATGGCCGAAGACCGGTCTATAGACTGCAAAAACGGCTTGCTAAGCCTCAACAGTCCTATGCTCGACCGCAAGCAGGGCAAGGCAGACCTCGGTTATGATCGCCGGTCGGGAGAGATTCGTTTTGCATTGCAGGGATTTGGCCTGGCGAAGGGTAACGCGGGCTTGAGTGGGAGTTTCACGCCGAGGCAGGACTGGCGGGTCCAATTCCAGGGCGAGTCGCTGGACATAGCACGGCTCCCGCAGAGTCTGCACGATTTTTTTGAGTGGCCCAAAGAGTACACCGCCAAGGGCGGACTCAGCCTGACTGCGCAATTGGCGGGACGTGGGTCGCAGCTCGATAAACTCGAAACGACAGGCAAGTTCACTGCCTTAAATTTCACGGAAACCTCCGGGCAGCAGGCCGCTCAGGATCTGGCCTCCGATTTTATGCTCACACTCAAGCCCGGCGCCGACCGCTGGCAATTTCAGTCGCGTCTCGCTCCTCATCAAGGCCAGCTCTATGCCGCGCCGATGTTTGTGGAGTTTTCCGGTGACGAGGTGAAACTCGATGCCAACGGCGAATGGAGTAAAGAGCGCATCACCCTCAGCCGACTGATACTCGACCACCCGACAGTTGTCCAGGCCGAGGCGCAGGTGGCGCTGTCCCGTAATCCATTACGTTTACAGGCCGCGACACTCAAACTCAACACGCCCAGTGCCGGCCAATTTTATCAGCGCTATCTGCAGGCGATGTTGAGCGGCACGGCATTCGAGGCCCTGCAAGGGGACGGCGCCCTCGCTGCCACGTTGCAATACAATGGCCAAGGCCTTGAGTTTATCAAGGCCGATCTGAAAGATCTCAGCATCAAGGATCAGCAGGGACGTTACGAATTACACTCTCTCAACGGCTCACTAGCTTGGACGCGCAGCGATACACCTTTGCTATCCGATTTCCAATGGCAGGGCGGATCTATTTATAAGCTCACACTGGGTGCGGCGAGGGTGCGTGCGGAGTCCGTCAACGCCGGGTTTAGCCTGCCGGAAGGCGTGGGAATTCCACTGCTGGACGGTGTTCTAAAAATGGACAGCGCCAAGCTGGAAAATTTAGGCCGGCCCGACCAGCGCATCGAACTGGCCGGCGCACTCACGCCGGTATCCATGCCGGCCTTCACCCGCGCGATGGAGTGGCCCGACATGAACGGAAAACTCTCAGGCATCATTCCGGCGCTCAGTTATTCACAAGGCAAGCTGGAGGTAGGCGGGGCGCTGCTGATGAAGGTCTTCGACGGCGACGTGGTAGTGCGCAACCTGAGCCTGGCTGATCCTTTAGGCGCAACGCCGGTATTGACCGCCGATGTGGACATGGACAACCTGGATCTCGACATGCTCACCCAAACCTTTTCCTTCGGGCGCATCCAGGGGCGGCTCAACGGCACGGTGCATGATCTGCGCATGGAGAACTGGAACCCGGTCTCCTTCGACGCGCGCTTCGCTACCCCTGATGGCGACACCTCGCGGCATCGCATCAGCCAAAAGGCAGTGGATAGTCTCTCCAGCCTGGGCGGCGCGGGCGGCGTGTTGTCGCGCAGTTTTTTACGCTTCTTCGATGAATTTTCCTACGATCGCCTGGGTCTAACTTGCCGTCTACAACACGGCGTGTGCAAGATGGACGGCGTAGAACAGGCCAGCAAGGGTTATTACATCGTCAAGGGCGGCGGTATCCCCCGCATAGATGTGATAGGCTACGCAAAAGAGGTGGACTGGGATGTGTTTCTGGAGCGCCTCAAACAGGCTACACGCAGTGAAGGACCGGTGGTACAGTAATCTTACATCGTCACTGTTCGAGAGGAAATCATGACATCAACCCGCTTAGCAATATCCTTCGCTCTACCGCTAATGCTGCTCGCCTGCGTCACGGTGAATATCTATTTCCCCGCTGCCGCGGCGGAAAAGGCCGCGGATCGCATCATCGAGGATGTGCTGGGCAAGCAGGCCGAAGGCAAAAAGAAATCACCAGAGCAAATCCCTGCGCCAAAGACGCCTGAAAAACCATCCACGCAAGACAAAAGCTCGCAGTATCACGAGTCATCGCACAGTCTGCTTGCCGCGGACTTGTTGAACATTATCATTGCGCCTGCTCAAGCCGCCGAAGCCGACCTCAATATCGCCACGCCGGCGATTGACACCCTGCGCGCCTCGATGAAGGCGCGCAATGTTGCCTTGGCCCCCTACTACGACAGTGGCGTTATCGGCTTTAGTGCGAGCGGACTCGTGGCGGAGCGCGACCCGAGTGCGACGCCTCTCAAGGATCGCAACACCGTCAAGCGGCTCGTCGCTGAAGAAAATGCGGATCGTACCGCACTCTATCGAGAGATCGCCGCCGCCAACGGCCGTCCCGAATGGGAAGCGGACATTCGCAATACCTTTGCAAAACGCTGGGTGGAGAATGCCGCGCCAGGCTGGTGGTATCAAGACAGCAGCGGCGCCTGGAAGCAGAAATAACCGTAGGTGCGAATTCATTCGCACACGGTCGAATAAACTCGGCCCTACAGACATGAACGTCCTGGTCTTCGATATCGAAACCGTCCCGGATGTGGTGGGCGGACGCAGGCATTATAAGCTTGATGGATTGAGCGACAAAGAAGTCGCTGAGGTTATGTTCCACAGCCGCCGCCAGGAGACCGGTGGCTCTGATTTTCTGCGGCTGCACCTGCAGCGCATCGTCGCCATCTCCGCGGTGCTGCGCTCGCGCGAGCACCTTAAAGCCTGGTCGCTCGGCGAACCGGATTCGCCCGAACACGAGCTAATCAAACGTTTTTTCGACGGCATCGAAAAGTACACACCCACGCTGGTGTCGTGGAACGGCGGTGGCTTCGATCTGCCGGTGCTGCATTACCGCGCGCTGCTGCACGGCGTGGCCTGCCCGCGTTACTGGGACACCGGCGAAGAAGACAGCAGCTTCAAATGGAATAATTATCTAAGCCGCTTCCATGCCCGCCACACCGATTTGATGGACGTGCTTGCGGCCTATCAGCCGCGCGCCAGCGCGCCGCTCGATGAGATCGCGGCACTGCTCGGATTTCCCGGCAAGATGGGCATGAACGGTTCGCAGGTGTGGGACAGCTACCTCGCCGGAGAGATCACCGCCATCCGCAACTATTGCGAGACCGATGTGCTTAACACCTATCTCATCTATCTGCGCTTTGAGCTGATACGCGGACACTTAACAGCCGAAGGCTATGCAACAGAGTGTCAACTTGTACGCGATGTGCTGGTTAAGGAAAGCAAACCACACCTCAACGAATTTCTCGCCGCCTGGCGTTAACACCAAACATAACCGGCCGAATGAATTCGGCCCTACCTTATTTTCAAATGCCCCGCCGCTCCCGTAGCAATAAGCCTCTCTCGCAAGAGCCTGTCCTGGCACATATCGAGTCGCTATCGCATGATGGGCGCGGTGTGGCGCACATCAACGGCAAGGCCCTGTTCATCGAAGGCGCCTTGCCGGGCGAGCAGGTGTTGTTTACCTATATCAAGCAGCGTAAACGTTATGACGAAGCGAAGGTCGAGAAAATTATCAAACCGTCGCCCGATCGCGTCGAACCGCGTTGCGCGCATTTCAACGTCTGTGGCGGGTGCAGCTTGCAGCACCTCACTCCCGCAGCCCAAATCGCAGCCAAACAGCAGGTGTTGCTGGATAGCCTGAAACACATCGGCGGGATCGAGCCTGGCGTGGTGCTTGCGCCGCTCACCGGCCCCTCTTGGGGCTACCGGCGCAGGGCGCGCCTGGGTGTCAAGTTTGTCATCAAGAAGGACAAACTGCTGATCGGCTTCCGCGAGAAGCGCAGTTCGTTGCTTGCCGACATAGAGCGCTGCGAAGTGCTGCATCCTCCCGTGGGCGGATTACTTCCGGCGCTGTGCGAACTCATTGCCGGGCTGGAAGCCTACAACTGCATACCCCAGATCGAAGTGGCTGCGGGCGACGAAGCAACGGCCTTGGTGTTTCGCAATCTGGCGGAGTTGAGCAACACTGATTTGATCAAGCTGCAAGACTTCGGCAAACAGCAAAACATACAGATTCATCTGCAACCGGCGGGACCGGAGAGTGTGACGCTGATATGGCCGGAGACCGCCGCCCTGAGCTACCGCCTGCCTGAATTTAATCTGGAACTGTTCTTTTCCCCGGCTGATTTCGTGCAAATCAATGCCGATGTCAATCGCGCCATGATAAGCCGCGTGATCGAACTGCTCCAGCCGGGAGCGCATGAGCGCGTATTGGATTTATTCTGCGGACTCGGCAACTTCACCCTGCCTCTGGCGCGCCATGCCGCCCGTGTCACCGGCGTGGAGGGCGAGGCGAAACTGATTCAGCGCGCGCAGGACAACGCTCAACGCAACGGTATCCACAATGCGGAATTTTATGCCGCCGGCCTCAGTCAGGATTTGTCCGGGCAGCCGTGGGCCAAACAACGCTTTGATAAAATCCTGCTCGACCCGCCGCGCACCGGCGCATTGGAGATTATCAAACAACTCCCCGCGTTCGAGGCAAAGCGTATCGTCTATGTCTCCTGCAACCCCGCCACCCTGGCGCGCGATGCGCGCGCATTGACGGAAAACGGGTACACGTTAATGAGCGCGGGCGTGCTGGACATGTTTCCACACACCACGCATGTTGAATCCATTGCGTTGTTTGAGAAATGCGAAAATAGGGTTTAACGACACAGACAACTTAGTTCCTTCCCCCTTGCAGGGGGAAGGTTAGGATGGGGGTGAAAATTTTGCGGATGCCTCTTGCCATGAAACAAAATAAAGCGTTTAATCCAGACTGTATAAGCTTGCTCGGTGCGCAAAGGGCTCTGACTCCTTAAATTCGAGGAGTCTATTTCGTGTATCCTTAATCACTCGGGGTGCGCCTCAACTCGCGTGCCGTTAGGCTGGGGAATAACGATTATTCTTACCAATTGGAGTACATATGAAAAACATTTTTTTGCTCAGTTATTGTATACTAGCTGGTTGCGCCTCACAACTCGCAGTGAGAGATTGTGAAAATCTTGGCTATGTAAAAGGCAGCCAAGAGTTTATCGAATGTGCTGAACGCCAATTAGCCACACGCCGTGAAGCTATACTTGTGAAGCGTAAACAGGAAGCAGAGATTGCAATTGAGCGTGAAAAAGCTTCCCATGGTCTGTTTGGGCGCATTCCAGTATGCAATACAACTTCATCTGGTAATGGCGTTTACTCTCAGGACTGTGAGTAACATATTTTCAGAAAATGAACTGGTTGAAGCGGGGATTAAGAAGGTCTTTGTTATTAATAAGCCGTTTTCTGGTAGGTTGTCTATCGCACTTAGGTTTTGGCCCTGAGCCATTATATACGCCGGGAATTGTAATACCTGGAAAGACACATGAAGCACTATGGCACTATAGATTTATCAGGTACGGCTTACGCAAAGGGTGGTGGCTATGGTTCATATATTTGCTTAACAGCAGAGTTGAAGAAGGTATTAACAATCTTGAGAAAATATTTAGTTTACGCTGGTGGCTATTAGGCTTATTTAAATCATGGACTGATGCAGAAGAAGAACTTAACAAATCTTGTGACATTTATTGTGATTATGTGTTCTTCCCATCTCAAATGAATTTAGTTACCGAGGGTAAGAACCTCAAGCAGATCTCTGTTGAAAGAGAAATGTTACATAAATCTTTTCTGGATAAAATAAAAAATAATATTTTATCCATAGATTTTTTTGAGTCTGTGAATGAGCATAGAGCGTGTTTGCCTAACGATTCGCTGAGCACGGACGCTAATCTTCCCCCAAAATAGTTGACACCTCCCCCTAACGGAACGGAGGTGTTTTATGGGCAAATCAAGACCGCCAAAAGTGCATCGTTACAGCATGCAGTTCAAGGCAACCGCAGTACGTTTAAGCGAGCTTCCCG